>CAKUVB010000060.1 GCA_934693215.1 uncultured Candidatus Melainabacteria bacterium | reverse complement strand
AAGCAACTTGCTTAAGTCCTTTTTATTTATGTAAATGCAAATAATTATTAAAAATCTTAGTTTAGAAAACTAAAATTCTTCAACATTCAAAATTTTTCCGGTTTTAGAATCATAATGATGAATTGAATAAATTTTTTCTATCTCTGGAAGAGGTGCTTCTTTGGGTTCTGCTTTTATTGTCCATAAAACAGTTGGGAAATGTGTAAATCTGTCATTATCTGGTAGGGTTTGTGATGATACCGGGTATTGATTGCCTTCTGTGCCTTTTTGCCATTTACCTGCAGTATAATTTCCAGTACTCTTTAAACCTTCTTTTTCTGTGTAGGTAGCAATAATATAATTTCTACGACCTCTTCCATGGATATATTCTTTAGGTTTTCCTGTTTTAGTATCAAATTTTACAATTCCATTAATGTTTATGAGTTCTGATATTCCTCCGCCATATGAATTTCGATTACCTCCAAAATATCCATCGTATGTTGATCTGAAATTTGTATAAAAAGACGTTTCTTCTAATTGTCCTTCTGAATTAAATTTATCTACAGAATGTAAATAACCTTTTCTGTCAAAATTTAATCTTTTAGCAATTTTTCCTGTTTGAGGGTTATATTCTTCAATATTTTTCAAATCTCCTTTATAAATTTTAGAATCGGAGCTCATTTTCCCCCAAGTATCGATAAATTTCTTTGTATATTCATAATCATCTGTTACATAATGAGTTTTAGTAAGAACTTTGCCCGCTTTATCATATGCAATTATTTCACCATTTGCAGGGATATTTTTCAAAGCAGGTTTTACACCTTGAGGGGCTTCCAAACCATTATGAATAAAATATTTTCTTAGTGGATATGCGAGATATGCAGATGGATATTTTTCATTATCAATTTCAATTTTTTTATTAGAACTCATTGTACTTTGTTCAGGCTTGATTGTTGCAACTTGTTTTTGTTCTAATGATTCTTTATTTAAACTACTTTCTACACTCGGTTTTGTGGTTTGTGTAGCCGTAGTTTTATCCTCTTTTACAGTTCCAGATGGCTTATTATTAGGTTTGGTATCTACACTTGGTTTAGCAACTTTTACTGTATCAAATTCCTTTTCTCTTGTTGTTTCGTCTAACAAAACAACTTTTACATTCTTGATTCTGCCGTCTTTTGTTTCGACTTTTATCATTCTTGCACCGTTTTTATTAGCTTTGGCAAAAGTTTTATCGCCATTTTTATCTTCTTTTATCAATTTAAACGGCATTTTGGCTTTTATTTTGCGTCTTAAAGTTGCAATACTTCCTTTTAATTGAGATATTACATTCTTATCTTCCGTATTTTCTACTTGTAACTGTCTGTTTTTATTTTCCAATTGTTCGTTACTTGTTCTTAATGAAATATTGTCAGAATGAAGTTGAGTATTTTTAGAAGACAATTCCAAAATCTCTGCATCTTTTTTATTTATCTCTGAAATATGATTTGTCTTCATTGTTTCAATATTTTTAAGCATAGAATCAACAGTCTTTTGATTCTCTCTCAAAAATACATCTTTAACTTCATTCGCAGTTTCAGAAACCGCTCTTTCTGCATTTTTTCTGGATACACCACCTAAAAATCTTTTACCTAATTTTCCAACATTTTTGGAAACAATATTATCTATAGAAGCCATTACACAATACATCTCATTTTATTATCCTTATAAAATTATAGCATTAGACAATATCTAAAAAAATATAAAGTAAAGAAATATTAAATATATTTCAACCTAGTTGTCTTTATTCTTAGCATTTATATATGTTGCAACACCTGCAATCAAACCGATAGCACCGTTAATAGCTAAAGATAATTTTAGAGGAGTTTTAAAGTTTTTCATCATTAATCCCATACCTCTATCAATCAAAAGCCCCGGCAAAAACCATGTTGCACCGCTTATAACTGCAGATTGTGCAGGTGTAAATTTAGGCAAGTTTATCCCTTCTTTTGCCAATTCTTCTCTAAGAGTCGGAGGTTCAGGTTTCTTTTGCGTTTTATTCTGTACTGTATTTACAGGATTATTACCAAAATTTACGGCTGAAATGCTCATTACTTACCTTTCCACAATTATATAAACTACACATTTATATAAATGTAAGCACATAAAAATTATTTGCTAATTTCTCTTTGTATATTACGAAATATTAAAATTTCTACACAACTTGAAATTATACTAATAAAAATGTTTTTATATATTTGTGAGGCGTAGAATATTATGACAGAGAGCACAAATTCACTTCAAAAATTATTTCAAGCAGGTCTAACTAGAGAACAATTTATTGACCGTTATACACAATTGCAACAAAAAGGAGCAAAAGATTCTTCTATATTTAATGAAGAAATGGCTACTTCTATTGGTAATATTTTTGATGCTTTAGACACAAATAAGGATAATAAACTTGATGAAAATGAGGTTAAATCTCTTGCAGCAAAAAATATTTCTGATGGCAAAAATGTTTTATCTGAAGATGATTTAACAGTAGTTTATTCAGAAATGGCAGAAAAGCTTACGGAAGAATATAAAACTACAGACCCTAAAGAAATGTACGAAACGGCAATTAAAAATGGAACAACTCCAGAAGTATATTTAGATACGATATCAAATCAAATTAATTTACTAAACGAATTAATTTCACTCAGAAAAAGTGAATCCGAAACAAAATTAACAAATTATCAAAAACAAATTGATAATTTGATTATGCGTAATACAGAATTGACAAATAAATTCAAAAGACAATATAAAGATGCAACAGACAAACTTGATAAATTAAACAAACAATCTGAAAAATATAATACTCAACTTAAAAACAAAAATGAAAAAATATCAGATTCTCAAGATAGAATCAACTCTTTAGAAAACGAACTAAATTCTACTGATGCAAATGATACAAAAACAAAAGAATCCAAACAAAATGAACTAAACAAATTAAGACAAGGATATTCTGGAATATCAGATGAATACAAAGACTTAGCTGCTAAAAGAGGTGCTGTTTCAACACAAATTTCTCAAATAACAGATAAAATTTCTACAATGAGAACAGATGCGACTTCTAAAGAATCAAATTTAAAAGAACGCATTTCTATTATTAACGACAAAATAAAAACAGAGCAAAAGAGTGCAAAAGAGGATATCAAAAAATATGAATCTAAATTGTCAGTACTAAATAAAGCTCAAGATTATGCACTACAAACAATGGCTGCTGATTATTCTGCAGAAGGTGGAGTTGCTGATGATTATTATGACGAAGATACTTCAAACTATTCGTATGATTCAGGACAATTAAAAGCAAAATGGTCAAAGAAAGCTCCACATCTTACTGACGGATTCTATAATAAAGCAACGGCAGTAGCAAAACGAATTGGTTGTGACCCGAATGCTTTAATGGCTGTAATGAGTTCTGAAAGTAATTTGAAAGCAAATATTGCAAATTCTCGCAGTGGTGCAACAGGTTTAATCCAATTTATGCCTAAAACTGCACGAAACTTGGGAACTTCAACTCAAGCACTTAGAAATATGAGTGCAGAACAACAACTTACTTATGTCGAAAAATATCTTCAAGCCAACAAGAAAATGGCAGGCTTCAAGCAAGGTGATAAACTTGATTCAGGAACTCTTTATGCTTTGGTATTCTTGCCGGGGTTTGCAAAAAAGAATGTGCTTACAACACGAGGCTCAAAATACTATAATGCTAATACAGGTTTAGATGTAAATCACGACGGACAAATTACAAAGGCTGATTTGGCGAAAAGGTTGCATAAATTTATGCCGTAGCTTGTGATTTAATCTGAAACAACAAATTTTTCGTGTCCATTTTCATCTAATACTAATTCTGTTAAATGGGCATTTTTGTATTTGCCACAACCAGTATCTATACAGATTTTGTCATCTGCAATATATGGATTTTCAAAATCAGTATGTCCAAAGATAATTTTTTGAGGCAGATTATGTTTTGAATATATGAATTTATCTCTTATATAGACCATATCCAATTCTGATTGGTCTTGAAGTGGTATATTGGGGTTTATTCCTGCATGCACAAACAAATATTTATCTGTCATATAATAAAATTTTAAACTTCTGAAAAATTCTCCATGTATTTTTTCAATATTTTCAAGACTTCCATAGCTTTTTACAGTTTCTTTTCCACCATAATTCCAAAATAAATAATTGAAGTATTTATCTTGTCTATGTAAATAAGCATATTCATGAGACCCCATCAAATAAATACATTTATTTGTTTTTGATTGTTCGATAATTCTATCAACAACCCCTTTTGAATTAGCACCTCTATCAATATAATCACCCATAAATACAAATATATCATCAGGTTTTATATCAATTTTTGTTAAAACATTTTCTAATTTTAATAATTCTCCATGGATATCTGATATTGCAATATACCTACTCATTTTTACTCCACAAGTTGTTTTATCGGTTTGCAAGGATTTCCAACAGCAACAACATTTGCTGGAATATCTTTAGTAACTACACTTCCTGCACCAATAACGGTATTCTCTCCAATTGTAACCCCTGGAAGCAAAACACAGTTGCCACCAATCCATACATTATCTTTTACAGTAATTGGTTCAGCAGATTCTACCCACGTAAGACGTTCTTTCACATTTATAGGGTGTATTGCAGTATAAAAACCACAATTTGGACCAACAAAAACATTTTTTCCAAAAGTTATTTTTGCACAATCAAGAAACACACTATTATGATTTACATAACAATTTTCTCCGAACTCCAAATTATAACCATAATCACAGAAAAAATTAGGTTCAATAATTAAAGATTTACCCCTTTTTGCTACTAATTTTGTTAATAATTCATTTTTTCGTTCTTTATCATCTACTTCAAGTGCGTTATATTTCAAACACAATGATTTCGCATAAAATCTATCCTGTTCTAGTTCTTGCACCATAGGATTATATGATTCACCTTTTATCATTTTTTCTTTTTCTGTCATAAATTATACCTTTTCATATAAACTCTTTTATTAAAATATTAACATCAACATAACACTAAAAAAATATTTGAAATAACAGATTGAGAGTGATAGACTTTACTTATTAATAGTAGTGATAAGGGGAATTATGGAACAATTATTGACTTTAATAAAAGTAACTGCATTGGCAGGAATTGGAGGAACTGGACTTGGCGGTATTATTGGAGCATTATTCAAAAGAGATTCAGTTAGAACGGTTAGCTTACTCCTTAGCTTTGCCGGTGGTGTAATGATTTCAATTGTTTGTTTTGACCTTATCCAAAGTGCTATTGATACAGGTGCTTGTATTTATATAGTTTCATTAGGAATATTATTAGGTGTTATTACAGTTTATTTATTAAACCTTTATATTGATAGAACAACAAACCACGAAGTTCGACATATAGGAAAAAATCACCCCTCTACTGCAGATAACCTTGATGAAATCATACATAGTAACCATTTATCTGCACACATGAAAAGACGTGATACAAGACTCTCTTTATTTATTGCAGGCTTGATTATGGCTTCTGCTATTGCGTTACATAATCTTCCAGAAGGTATGACAATTGGTGCATCTTTTGCTAATACAAAAGGCTCTTTAGAAGGTTCTGCTTTGATATTATCAATACTTATTGGGTTACATAATATTCCTGAGGGTATGGCAATATCTGTACCATTAATCAATGGTGGAGTAAAACGCAGAAAAGCAATACTTATTACTGCTATTAGTGGAGTGCCAACAATAATCGGTGCATTAATAGGATATTATATAGGTGATATTGGAGTTTTAGGCTTGGCTCTTAGTTTAAGCTTTGCATCAGGTGCGATGTTGTATGTAACCTTTGGTGAAATTATTCCGCAAGCAATATTGATGTATAGAAGTAAACTTCCTGCATTTTCTGTTATTTTAGGGATTCTAGTAGGATTAATTGTTATAAATCATTAATAAAATCTTTAATCATTTTTTATTTTTATATTTTATAATGTTACGATTTTGTAATATTATTTGTTATTTTTGTCAATTTTTTGAAAAACAAATACTTTATATCTATGAAAACAGTTAAGTTATTATAAAAATAATGGTTAAATATTTAGGGGAATAAAATTATGGCAGTTGGGGCTCAAGATAATATTGACAGACTTTTGGTAAAAAAGTATGCGAGTAAACAAGTTGACAATCATGAAGATATTGTTTCTAAAATGATTGACCCAAATAAAATGATGGAAACAATGAATGATATTGCTACAGTTCAAAGAACAATGCTTGCAATGTCAAACAAACTTGCCAATATTTGTTCTCAAATAAACTCCAAAGCGAGATATAAATCGGGACAACGATTTTTACAAAGTTTTAATGGTTAAGTGTAATAGGTATGTTATGATTAAAGCCTTGATTAATTCAAGGCTTTTTTTTGTATAACAAACTTTATTATTGATATATTTAACTCAAAGCGCGTTTATAATTTAGTTAAATATGATTTTAAATTAGAAAGTATACATATACTTTCATCTATAGACTTACCGTAAGTTAGACAATGAACGATATTTTTTTGCGGTAAGTACATCAAGCCAGTATCTTGAGGTGCATTTTCTCTATTACCGCCATTTTGTAACCAGCTTTCAAAAGCCTTATTTTTCTTTTTTTCTTGAAACCTAAATCCTAATTTGTAATAAAACCCAGCAGGAGAACTTTTCTTCGTCATATTTTCGGCATCAAGAAAGATTCTACCTTTTGTTTCTTTATCTTTAAGACTTTGCACTACAGCTTTCTGCAAACCTTTTGTTCCCGAACCTTTTCCCATAGACCAAAGTTTTGAAATATAATAAAACGGTTTTTGTCTTTTTGAACTATTTAAGATTAAAAATGCATCATCAGTTTTGTAATAATAAATATCCGCCTCAGGTATATTTTTATTTAGATTCAGTGTATCTACTAATAAAGGTTTTATATTTTTGGCTTCTATTTTTCCTAAGGCTGAATACGGTTTTTTATTCTTTAATACTGCAGGTAACGTAAGATTTATCATATTTATATTTACGCCATTAGCTAAAGATTCAAGTTGTTTTCCGAAAAATGTCATTTCCTACACCACCTTATTTATATAAATTCCATAAATTTAAAATTTGCTATTTTTTTGGTTAAATCTGCCAAATAAAGATTAAATAGACTTTAAGATTAAGATTTATATAAAATTAATCAACCAAATTTTTACATTTTTCTTGAATATCTAATGCAATATTTTTTGCAGGTTTTTTATTTAGTCCTATATTTTTTGCAACAGCTAGAATATCATCTAAATTCGGATTTTTTCCTTCTCCATTTATTGTTGTTGCATGTTCCCCGTTAAACGAAGAACTATAAGTTAAATCGTATGCAGGAGATAAATGCCATTCTTTTTTATTATCGTCATAAAGGAACGAAAAATTCTTTGAATGATCATCACGATTGTGAGCAAATACATTAAAACACATTAACCTGAATAATTGTTCAATATCTTCATAATTTCTTGTAAGTTCAAGCGTGAGTTTCATTAATAAATTATAATCAAGATTAGGAAGCCTATGACTTGTTTCTAATAACCCGCTTGCAGATACCATATGCACTTTTTTGCCATTTTTACGATCAAATCTTTTTATGCCAAAATAACCTGAACAAATTTCGGAAGGTAAAAGTTTGGTCTCTGTCATATTAATTCCGCAATCTTTGGCACATAGCGAATATTGATATTCCTTTTCACCAATATTTTTAGGGTCAATTGATGACGGAAATTTAATTATCCAATCTTCGTTATCAATAGATGTCAAAATCTTCGGTCTTGCACCACCTGATGAACCGCCTAATTGAAAAAGTTCATCTAAATTGTCTGAATTCTGAGATTCTAAAATTTTTGTACATTCTTGAGCAAGTATATCAAGGTTCGAAACATCGTTTTCTGTTTGGAACCTATGTTCGGGTTTATATGTTAAAGCTCCCATACCGCTTTCTTGGACAACTGCAAGTCGATTAAGGTTGTCAATTTCAACGGGATTTATTTTGTTTTTTAAAAACAACCTATCAACCAGCAATCTTCCCCAACCATCAGGCAAACTGTCATTAAAAACGCCAAATAACCCGTCAAAAGGTTCATATTTAGGGATAAAAACTTTCTTAATGAGCGGTAAACTAAATGGCGATATGCTAAAACCGTTATTTAACCAATCTGAATCGTATTCAAATGCGACTACTCTTTCGGGCGTTTTAGCAAGAGTGCCAACTAAAATATCATTATAAAATACTTTTAAATACTTATACTTGTCCATTTATAACCTCATCAATAGAAGCGTAAGTTTTTTGCGTAAATAAATTTTCAAAATCTTTTTCTAAATTAAGAGCAATTAGAATTTTTATCAATGAAGTCAGTGAAATTTCACATTTAGATTCAAACCTTTTTATAGAACCCAGACTAACACCTGATTTTGTAGCAAGTTGAACTTGTGAAATTTTAAGCATTTTTCTCTGCTGCTTAATCTTTTCAACAAATTCTTTTGCTATATCATTAGGAGATTTCGGGTTAAAAAGAAACTCATTCATAGATAATATATTATACCATTTTTGCCAAAAAGTCAATATATAGATAATATATTATCCCAAATGTTATTTAAAATGCAAAAATACAACATTAGAATGGTGTGTATCATTCTACCTCAGGAATTACACATTTCCGGAATGATATGTTGTATTTTTGGAGATTGGGGTAAATAGAAGAGGGGTAAATGGTGGGGCATTGCGAGGCTTTATTTTTGCTGTCTTTTAGGGCATTAATGTTGTGGCTCAAAACCTTGAGGTACAAATGAACATTGTCGAACCCATAAAAAGCATAGAAGATATCCAAAATATTAAAAGAGTTTTGTCCAAGAAACCACGCAATGCTCCCCTTTTCAGTTTTGGAATAAATAGTGGACTTAGAATCGCCGACATCCTCTCACTCGACGTCAAAGACGTAAAAGGCAAAGACTATATAGAATTAAGAGAAAAGAAAACTAATAAATACAAGAAATTCCCTATTAATGAAAACCTGAAAGTTGAGATTGAAGAATTCGTAAAAGACAAACCCGACAACATCCCACTATTTTATACTCAGAAACATTATCGGCTGAATAGAGCCCAAGCATACCGAATTATAAACAAAGCCACCAGAATGGTAGGGATTAAAGGCAGAATCGGAACACATACCCTACGCAAAACCTTTGACTACCACTTCTACCAACAATACGACGATATTGTAATGCTTCAAAAAATTTTCAACCACTCCACCCCCTCAATCACCCTCCGCTACATCGGAATTGAGCAGGAAGATATAGATGAGGTGTATCGG
>CAKUVB010000059.1 GCA_934693215.1 uncultured Candidatus Melainabacteria bacterium | reverse complement strand
GAATTGTTTATCAAGATTTAACTAAAATAAATAGAAGTATAAAAGATGGTTCATTCTATCAAAACGAAAAGTTTTTGAGTGCTATTAATCACGCAAAAACTCATAATTCAGCATTACATATTTATGGTTTGGTATCAACAGGTGGGGTTCACTCATCATTAGACCATTTAGAAGCTTTAATAAAAATGGCTGCGGATAGCGGACTTAAAAAGGTGTATGTACACGCATTTTTAGATGGTAGAGATACACCTCCAGCTAGTGCTTGCAATTATTTGCAACCTATTGAAGATGAACTAAAAAAATATGGACTTCCGAAAATTGCATCTGTTATAGGTCGTTATTATGTAATGGATAGAGATAACAGATGGGATAGAGTAGAAAAAGCTTATAATTGTTTGGTGCTAGGCGAAGGTGAACATGCCACATCTTCTATTGAAGCAGTAAAACAATCTTACGCAAAAGATGAAACTGATGAATTTGTACTACCAACAATTATTGATGGTGACGATTCAAGAATAAAAGATGATGATGCTATTATTTTCTTTAACTATCGCCCTGATAGAGCAAGAGAAATTTCAAAAGCTATTAATTTCTCAGATTTTGACGGTTTTGATAGAAAGAAAGTATTAAAAAATATTTTCTATGTCACAATGACAAGTTATGATGCAACATTCACATTCCCTGTTGCTTTTGAAAAAACAAAACTTGTAAACATCTTAGGTGATGTATTAGAAGCTAACGGAGTTAAACAGTTTAGAACAGCAGAAACAGAAAAATATGCACACGTAACATTCTTCTTTAATGGTGGTATAGAGCAACCTCAAGCTCACGAAACGAGAAAATTAGTTGCATCACCAAAAGTACCTACTTACGATTTGCAACCAGAAATGAGTGCTTATGAAGTTTGTGACAATGTATTATCTGCAATTGATGACGATGAATATGGCTTTATTCTTGTAAACTTTGCTAATCCTGATATGGTTGGACATACTGGAGTTATCGAAGCTGCGACAAAAGCTTGTAAAGTTGTAGATGAATGTGTTGGGAAAATTGCTAATAAATGCAGAGAAAAAGGTGTTACAATGCTATTAACTGCAGACCATGGAAATGCAGAAATGATGGTTGATGAATCAACAGGAAAACCTCAAACTGCACACACTACTAATATGGTACCGTTTGTAGTAATCAATCCTGACCATAAAATTGAACTAAAAGACGATGGGGCTTTATGTAATGTAGCTCCTACAGTATTAGAATTGTTAGGAATAAAACAACCTGAAGAAATGGACGCAGAATCTTTAATCAAATAGGAGAAATATGACAGAAGCAAAATCATTAGATATTGATTTATCATTCAAAAAAAATAATGTTGATGAGTTATTTTTAAACTTAAGCGAAAACCCTGAGGGGTTTAAGAATAAAGATTTTAGATTTACTCTGAGTTTGATATATCAATTAATTGAAGATGAGTTTGCTGGCATATTTTTGAGTCCCAATTCTCCAGTTAGAAACACTGATTTCTTCTTAATAAATGAAGCTGGGAAATTATCGTTTTTTGTTACACCTACAAACAATTTTCAATTTTATTTAAAGTCTAAAGGTTCTATGTTTCGTTTTTCTCCAAAAGAATTAAATGGCGAAATTGGTTATATAATGCCTTTAGACATAGTTCTCGATTATTTTGGGGGGTTTGGTGATATTATAGACTTTTCAGCGGTGTCACAAACTTTTGTTTATTTTAATAAATTAACACAGTTTGTAATGAAATTAGTTGAAAAATTATATTTTATTCCAACAGTAAAAAATAGAAGTAATTTCTTTAGAATTGTTTATGAACCTATTGTTCAAAACCAACAAATAGCTAGAATAATCAACGAACTGGAAGATTGTTTGCCTGACAATTTATTTATCAAAGGAGAACGTCCTAAGAACTTTGTAAGCGATTTTGTGCACGATTATTTAAACTATGTAGTTTATAAATTCCTTCATATAAAAAGCTATCGTTTTAAAGATGTAAAAACAGGCAGTTATTTATTAAAAGATTTAGAACAAAAATCTTTATTAAAAGGTAAAGATGTAGCTGAAAATTTTGCACAATGGTTTGATGAATTATATTTGGGTAAATATGACGTTATACCGTTCTTCCAAATAAATAAAATAGAAAACAGTGATGATTTTGAACTAAAAATTCACATAAAAAATCGTAAAAACAATGAATCAATCCTTATGGACGAATTGTATGTTAAAGATACAGTTTGGGACGCAAATTCATCTGATATAGCAAGAATTATAGAAAAACAATTAAACTTTGCTTTAAGATACATGCCTGAGCTTGAAAAATTGTTTGAAGATGAAGAAAATTTAGCTTTAAGATTAAATTTAGGTGAAGTTTATAAAATAATTGCACAAACATCATACTATTTGCAGAAAGCACAAATAGAAGTTATCTTACCTGAAGAATTAACAAATATCATTGTTCCTAGAGCATCAATTAATGCAAGGGTAAAAGAAAAACGTTCAGATGATTTGATGAATATATTTAACACTGTTTCTTCAACATCAATATCTTTAGACGATATTCTTGAATTTTCTTATGAAGTTTCTTTAGGTGACGAAAAAATTTCTCTTGAAGATTTCAACAAACTTGTTGAAAAGAATTCCGGTTTAGTAAAATATCATGATAAATATGTATTAATTGATAAAGAAGAAGGTAAAAAACTAGCCGAGCAAATCTTAAATGCTAACCATAAGAAAATGACAAGGCTACAACTACTTCATGCCTCAATGTCAGGAAGAATTCAAGATTACGATTTCAACTACGATGAGGCTTATGCAAATGTAATAAAAGATTTTGCTAGAGCCGTTGATGTAGAGCCTCCAAACAACTTAAAAGGAACATTAAGACCTTATCAACAAACAGGACTTAAGTGGCTTTGGACAAATGTATCAAAAGGCTTTGGTTGTTGTATGGCTGATGATATGGGGCTTGGTAAAACTATTCAAGTTATAAGTTTAATCTTAAAATTAAAAGAAGAAAACAAACTAAAAAATCCTGTTCTCGTAATTTGTCCAACAACTCTAATGGGTAACTGGATGAAAGAACTACAAATGTTTGCACCAGAATTAAAAGTTGCAAAATATCATGGTTTAGATAGACAACTAGATGTAAAAAATGATGTAATCTTGACTACATACGCAATTATGCGTATTGATACAGAAGAAATGAAGAAGCACAATTGGGGTATGATTGTTGTTGACGAAGCTCAAAATATCAAAAACCCTGATACAGCTCAAACTATGGCTATTAAGATTCTAAAATCTGATATCAAGATTGCAATGACAGGTACTCCTGTAGAAAATAGACTTACAGAATTATGGAGTATATTCGACTTTATTAACACAGGTTACTTAGGCACAATAAAAGAGTTTCAAAAGAGTTATGCTATTCCTATTGAACGATTTAAAGAAACTTCAAGAGCTTCTAAATTAAGAATGTCTATTTCACCTTTCGTTTTAAGACGTTTAAAAACAGACAAATCTGTTATTTCTGACTTGCCTGATAAGGTTGTAATTAATGATTACTGCTACTTAACTCAACCTCAAGCTATGCTATATGAAAAAACTCTTAACGAAATGATGAATAAGATTTCAGGATTTACCGGAGTAAGTAGACGTGGTAACATTTTCAAACTTATTACATCTTTAAAACAAATTTGTAACCACCCATATCAATTCTTAAAAACAGGTGAAATGACAAAAGAAATGTCAGGAAAAACTGAAAAATGTATTGATTTAGTAAACTCAATTATCAATAATAATGAAAAAACTCTTATATTTACTCAATACAAAGAAATGGGTGATATATTAAGTCGTATTATAACAGATGAATGTAACGAAACCCCATTGTTCTTCCATGGCTCATTAACTGTTGGACAGAGAGAAAAATTAATTGAGGAATTCCAAAACAAAGATGATAATCATGTAATGGTACTTTCCCTAAAAGCAGGTGGTACAGGTTTGAACCTAACAAGTGCAACAAATGTTATCCACTATGACTTGTGGTGGAATCCTGCCGTTGAAGAACAGGCAACAGATAGAACGTACCGTATCGGTCAAATGAATAATGTAATGGTTCATAGAATGATTACATTAGGTACTTTTGAAGAAAAAATTGATGAAATGTTAAAATCTAAGAAAGAACTTGCAGATTTAGCGGTATACGAAGGCGAAAAAATCATTACAGAATTATCTGATGAAGAAATCTACGAAATCTTCTCTTTATCTGCAATGTAAACTTTTATTAATATCCCATAAACAAAAAATGAACATTTTTAATTTATTATCGTTATATAAACAGAAGAGGTAATAAAATGAATCATAAATGTAACAAATTTGAATCTCTGTTTATTTTTTCCGATGAAAAGACATTAAAAGAACATATTTTAAACTGTCCTGAATGTCGAAAAGAATATGAAAAAATGAATCGAGTTTCAAATTTAATAAATGAAGTCAAACCTGAGTTTAAGAAGCCTGCAAATGTTGGATTAAAAATCGCTTGTGCATTGTTTTTATTTGTCATAGGTGGTGTAAGTATTCAGATGTTAGACTTGCAATATGGATTCTTAGATACAATAAAATATGGTTCTCCACTAACAATAGAAGAATTAGGATTGCCCACAGATGATTATGGACTCATACAGGTTGATTAAGAATGGACTTTAAACAAATTATTAACACTAATAAAGAATACGTAAAAAATATCATAAAACTTATAACGAAAGAGAGCAATGAAGATATAGAGCAAGAAGTATATATTAAAGCTTGGAAAAACTCCGATAAATATACAGAATGCGGAAGTTTTAAAAGCTGGATTTGTACTATTGCCAAAAATTTATCAAAAGATTATATAAAATCTACAAAATACAAAATTGACGTTAATTCATCTTCTGATAATGAAACTCTAAACAAATTAAAAGATAAAAAGGAGAATCCTGAACAAAAAACAATAAACAAATTTAGAAAGAAACGAATTATTAATGCAATAAACAGTTTAAAACCCAAATTTAAAGAAATTATCATTATGTATGAAATAAATGGTTTATCTTATGATAAAATTTCAAAAAAATTAGATATTCCAATCGGTACTGTAAAATCTAGATTATATAATGCCAAACAAATACTAGCAGAGGAGTTATCAGATTTGTTATAAACCTCGATAACACAAAAGAAAGGATAATAAGTATGAAAAAATTATTATTAACAGCAAGTTTAATGATGCTTACAGCTTCTATCGCTTGTGCAGGAGAGCCACCTATGGGACCACCTCCAGGAGATTGTCCTCCACCACCTCCAGGAATGCATAAACCTGCACCTCCCAAAATGGATTTAGATAAAAAATTAAAACTTACAGATGCTCAAAAAATTAAAGCAAGAGAGTTAAGAATAGCTGCTCATAAACAAATTAAACCTTTGTTTGAAAAGCTAAAATCTAAACAAGAACAAAAACGTGCATTAATAACAAGTACAATTAATAAAAAAGAACAGATTGAAATGATTGACAAGCTTAATGATGAAATCAGCTCTTTAAAACGTCAAATCCACGAAATCCAAGTTAAAAACATGAAGGATTTTGAATCTATTCTTACCGCAAAACAAAAGAAAACTTTAGATAAAATTAAAATGGAATCAAGACGAGATTTTCAAAAGAACCACAAACCAGGTTGTCGTCCTTGCCCACCACCAATGGATTAATTATTTTAAAGAATATACAAAAACGGGTCTTGAAAGCATCAAGGCTCGTTTTTATAATATATCAATAGGGTCAACATCAATAGCAAGTCTAATATCTTTTGGCATTGTTATCTTATCAAAGAATTTAGAAACAAATGAATGACCTTTTTCATGTAATTTATTTTTTATAATAATTTGGAATCTATATAAACCATTTAATCTTTCTATAACACAAGGAGAAGGCCCTAATACCGACAAATACTCAGAAAAACCAAATTTATCTGTCATTGTATTCAGCCTCATTGCAATTTCCATCGCAGATTTTTCAGCTCTAAAATTATTTTCACAAGAGAAAATAACTCGTATTATCTGACTAAACGGAGGATAATCAAATTCTTCCCTCGCAGCTATCTCTGTATTATAAAACTTTTCATAATTCTGTTCTTTTGCACTTTCTAAAGCATAAAAATCAGGATTGTAGGTTTGAAATATAACATCACCTTTATATTCACCTCTACCGGCACGCCCTGCAACCTGTGTAAGTAGCTGGAATCCTCTTTCTGCTGCTCTAAAATCAGGCAGATTAAAACTTGCATCAGCACTAATAACTCCTACAAGTGTTACATTAGGATTATCTAACCCTTTAGCAATCATTTGAGTTCCAACCAAAATATCAATTTCGCCCTTTTGAAACCTATTTAAAACTTCAATATGTGCATTTTTTCTTGTTAAGATATCACTATCAATTCTTTCTATATTGGCATCAGGATAAAGTTCTTTAATAAGCATTTCTATTTTTTGAGTACCCATACCTGAATTTTTTATAGCATCAGAGCCACAGTTTGGACATTCATCAGGGAAAGATGATTCTTGCCCGCAGTAATGACATTTTAATTTTTTATCTGAAGCATGCCATATCATAGGTATTGCACAATTAGGACATTCGATAACATGCCCGCATGCTTTACATTGAGAATAAGTAGAAAAACCACGTCTATTAATCAATAAAATAACTTGTTTGTTATTATTTAATGTTTCTGTGATTTCGGCTTGTAAAGGCTTAGATATTACAGATTTGTAAGCAGCACGACCGTATTCTTGCATATTAATAACTTTTATTTTTGCCATAGGTGCATTATTATAACGTTTTAGCATTTGGAACAAATTATTATTATTTGTTGCATAATAATAATTTGAAATATCAGGAGTTGCAGAACCTAGAATTAGTGGTGCTTGATAATATTGCGAAAGTTTTTTGGCAATAGTTCTAGCATCATATCTTGGTGCAGGATTTGATTGTTTATAAGCTGATTCATGTTCTTCGTCTATAATAATCAATCCAATATTTTGTAATGGTGCAAATACTGCAGAACGAGCTCCTGCTAATATTTTTATTTCATTATTGTATAATCTCTTCCATACATCATACTTTTCACCATCAGAAATACTACTATGCCAAATTGCGACATCTTTAACACCAAATTTGCGTGCTAATCGTTTTGTTAACTGAGAAGCAAGAGCTATTTCTGGTGCTAAGAATAAAACATTCTTACCTTGTCTTATTACATCATCTATAAGTTTAAAATAAACCTCAGTTTTGCCTGATGCCGTAACTCCATGTAGCAAAATAGGTTTTTGAGATTTTAATTTTGATTTAATATTCTGATATGCTTCCTCTTGGACTTCTGAAAGATTTGATAATGGTTCTTGTTTTATTTCAGAAAATATAGAAAGAGGATTTCTATATATCTCATCTGTTGTTATTTTTACACAACCAAGAGTTTCCAACTTTTTCATAGTCGTACGTGTTGTTTTTGCAACTCGTTCAAAATCTATCAATGGGAATTTGCCGGTTATTTTAAGTTTATCTAAAATTTCTAACTGTCTTTTTGTCGCACCTTCTGATTTTACATATTCTACCGAAAATTCTGTTTTTGCATTCTTATCTATTAATTTCATAGGTATTGCCATGTTTAAAACTGTTACGAAATCGCAACAGTAATAATTAGCAACCCATTCAAGTAGCTTTAAATATTTTAATGAAAAAAGAGGTGTTTCATCAAGTATTCTGTTGATTTTTTTAGCTTTAATACTTGCATCTAAATAATCAGAAAACCCGACAACAAAAGCATTAACAAGACCTTGACGTCCAAACGGAACTAATACTGCTTGACCGATTTTTATCTTGTCTTTTATATCATCGGGTATTAAATAACTAAAAGTCTTAACACCTAATCCTTTAATATTTACTAGGACAAGTGCGTAATTCATTATTCTTCTGCCATAAACTCTTTCATAGCTTCATCAACTGCATCTCTAAGAGTTTCAATTTGGTCAGGAGTAAAAGTAACACCTTTCTTTGTAGGTATCCAAGTTTCTCCACCATCAGTTGTAAAAAATATTCTCATATTGAGATAGCTTTTACCATTAAATTCGCTAATAGAAATTTTTAAATGTTCCGTATCACTTCTCTCAATAATAGCAAGCTCTTTTTCTTCTTTCGCCATAATATTTCCTTTCTTAACTGTACAAATTAAATTGTACCTAAAACGAACAAAGATGTCACCTTTATTTATTCTTCAATATTACCATTTTTTTCACATTTTACTACTTCATCATAAATGTTATTAAAATCAAGTTTTGAAGGTAAATAATCAGGAATTGCTAAAAATGGTCTATGAATATTTTCGCCTGCAGGTAATGGTTCTTTATCTCTTTGATATTTATATGCATTACGAGTATAGTTATTGAATTCTCGTCTTAAAATAGTATCATCACTATTCTTTAATGGTTGTAAGTTCTTTTCTACACTTGCAAATTTTTTATCAACCGATTTACCACTTTTTATCTTATAGCATAAATCTTCAATTTCTTTTAACTCTGCAACATCAGAACCCATAATCTGAATTTCACCGGTAAATCCATTTGGAAGTTTTGTTAACAAATGTATTGCCATATATCCACTTGGAATATCTTCATCTCGCTTAGAAATCATTGTACCTTTTTTATCAATTTCTGCTTTAAGTTTCCTTAATGCATTAGGTGATGAATAGGCATAAGAATGTGTAATATTTCCATCTTCATCAATTTCAGGCTCTGGTCTATAATTTTCTATTTCTATAATTTGTAAATCATTATTTTGCTCAGCTTTTGTAATTCTATCAATAACTTTATCTACATTTTCTATCGAAGAATTTGTTAAAATTATTCTTGCACCAACAATATCTGTCATGTGAGATTTTACTTCTTCAGGATTTATCCATCTCCTTGTAGCAGATTTTTCTCGTATTGATTTTGGTGATTTTATTCTACATACAGGTTCATACATTATGCCATTTGGATTTTCATCGCTAATTATCATATCTTTGAATATTTTATTCAATTGAAATTTTAAATATTTACCAGATTCATTAGCATCATTATGTATTTTTTCAGCTTCTTTAGTTGATATCCCAAATCGTTCATCACCTGCAGCTTTTTCTGTTTGTCCAAAAGATACAGTATCATATTTCAACGGAGCTAAATTTGGATAACGATTTCTGTCAAATTGCACAGACTGACGATAGTTAGGTTGTGCAATGTTTGGTATATTTATTTTGGGTACAAAATTATTAATCGTTAGCATAACGCAGTAGTAAAAA
>CAKUVB010000058.1 GCA_934693215.1 uncultured Candidatus Melainabacteria bacterium | reverse complement strand
CATTGGTTTTGTTTCTCAATCAGGTGCTTTAGGTGGCGGTATTCTTAACATCTTAAAAGACTTAAATCTTGGTTTTGCACAATTTATTTCAATCGGTAACCAAGCAGATGTAAATGCTGAAACAGCTCTTGAATATTGGGAAAATGAAGAAGACGTAGAACAAATTCTTCTTTATATGGAATCAATCCAAAACCCTGCTAACTTCAGAAAATTAGCTTCAAGAATTTCTAAGAAAAAACCTATCTTAGCTTTAAAAGCTGGTCGTTCAGCTGCAGGTGCTAGTGCAGCATCTTCTCACACCGGTTCTTTAGCTGGTGCTGATAAAGCTGCAAATGCATTATTGAATCAATCAGGTGTTATCAGAGAATATTCATTGCAAGATTTGTTTGCAACTGCAAAAGTTTTTGCTAACTGCCCTATTCCAAAAGGTGATAGAGTAGCTATTATCACTAACTCAGGTGGCCCTGGTATTATGGCAACAGATGCTATTTGTGAACATGGTATGCAAATCGCTAAGATTTCTGATGCTACAAAAGAAAAATTAAGAAGCTTCTTACCATCAGCTGCATCAGTTAAAAACCCAATCGATATGATTGCATCTGCTCCAATCGAACACTATAAACAAACATTAGAAACAGTTATCGCTGATGAAAACGTTGATATGATTATTACAATTTATCTTCCATTCTTAGGTTTGAAAGATATTGATGTTGCAAAAGCTTTAATGGAAATCAAAGCAGAACACCCTGAAAAACCTGTTATCGGTGTATTCATGACTAAGAGTGAATTCTTCTCAACATTAGCAGATATGAAGGTTAATATGCCATTCTTTATGTACGCAGAAGAAGCTGCTGACGGTTTGAACAGATTGAATCAACAAAGATTATGGATGGAAAGACCTGAAGGTCAAATCAAAACATTTGATGTTGATAAAGTAAGAGCTGCTGAAATCATCAAAGGTTCATTAGCTGAAGGTAGAGCTCAATTAACAACTCGTGAATCAATCGATGTTCTTGATGCTTACGGAATCAGAGTTTGTAAATCAGGTTTTGCAACAAATGAAGAAGAAGCAATTGCAATTGGTAACTCTATCGGATACCCAGTTGTTATGAAAATGACATCAAAAACAACATCTCACAAAACAGATGTTGGTGGTGTAAGAGTTAATATCCAATCAGAAGAACAACTAAGAGCTGAATACAAAGACCTTATTTCAAAACTTGATGAAAGAGGATTGTTAGACGGTCTTGAAGGTGTAATCATTCAAGAAATGGTTAAAGGTAATCGTGAAATGGTTTGTGGTATCGCTACAGACCCTCAATACGGACCAATGATGATGTTCGGTCTTGGTGGTGTATTTATTGAAGTTATGAAAGATGTAACTTTCAGAATTGCTCCTCTAACAGATATGGACGCTAAAGAAATGATTAAATCAGTTAAAGCTTACAAATTGTTAGAAGGTGCTAGAGGAACAACTCCTGCACAAATGGAACAAATCGAAGAAACATTATTGAGATTATCTCAACTTGTTAATGACTTCAAATTCATTGATGAATTAGATATTAACCCATTGTTAATTTCTGAAAAAACTGGTGAAGGTATCGCAGTAGACGGACGTATCAAAGTTCGTTTAGAAGAAGCTAAAGAAACTTTAGCTGAATGCTGTGGTGGTTGCTGTACTTGTTGCCACTAATACATAGACCAAACAAAATAAATTAAAACGAAACGGGCGATTATCTTTTGATAATCGCCCGTTTTAAACTTCACTGACTTAATTTTCAGATCCTAAATTTTTTATGCCATATAGTCAAGTTCATTTGCAAGACCGGCACGTTTTACTACTGGTGATTGATATGTATCAAACTGTGCAAAGTTTGGTTGTTTATTGCCATCATATTTTGCATAGTTAACACCTGTTTTTTCAACCTCACGAGCAGGTGTTGCAAAACCTGTTTTTACTGGTTGAATTGGAGGTTTACCTCTGAATGTAAAGAAATTAATATTATCTGCACCTGATACCATTATAAATTATCCCTATAAAATACTTAACTCTATATTTATATAAAGTATTCTAATTCTTAAAAATTGCCTTTTATGTAAAGAAATATTACAGTTTCCTAAAGCTTTGAAATTCTTGTATGAGTATATACTTTATATATAAGTAAGAGTTAAGTTTAAATTCGTTGAGTAAGTAAGTTTAAAAAGAAGAGGTTTACATGTCTTTCAATTTATCAGGTTCTTTGTACAATCAAGCATTGCAAGTTCAAAAAGCTACAAAACTTGGTGGGTATAATTTTGATACTCAAAAGGCAAAGTATACTCTTTCTTTCTCTGATTCATACAAAGCTGGCGAAATCGATCCAAAACCAAAACGTCCTGAAAAACATAAGCTTGATATTATTGGCTAAGGTTTGTGTTTATAATAGAATATCTGTATGGATATCAATGAATTAAAAAATAGAGTTATAAAAAACAAGGAGTGTCTTTGACTTAGATAAGTTAAAGACCAATTTGGCTGAAATAGAAACAAAATTACAATCCCCTGAGGTTTGGACAGACCAAAAATTAGCTTCTGAACTTGGACAGGAATCAAAAGAAATCAAACAGACTTTAGATATGGTATCTATGTGGGATACGACTATTGAAGATGCTGAAACTGCTTATGAATTAGGTGATGAGGAGTTAATTTCCGAAATTGATTCTTCACTTTTGGATTTAGAAAAATCTCTTGATAAATTTGATTTTCAAAAAATGCTTAGTGGAGAATATGATTCAGCTGATGCTATATTAACTGTTAATGCAGGTGCAGGTGGTACAGATGCTCAAGATTGGGCGAGTATGTTGCTTAGAATGTACACAAGATGGGCAGAGAAAAAGGGCTGGCATGTAGAACTTCTTGACAAGTCTGACGGAGAAGAAGCTGGAATAAAATCTGCGACAATAAAAATTTCAGGTAAATATGCTTATGGTTATGCAAAAGCTGAAAAGGGTGTACACAGATTGGTTAGGATTTCACCTTTTAATGCAAATGGAAAACGTCAAACAAGTTTTGCATCATGTGAAGTTTCACCAATAATAAAAGATATTGAAAAAACAATTGTAATACCTCCTGATGATATCGAAATTGAAACAATGCGTTCAGGTGGTGCCGGTGGACAAAATGTAAACAAGGTAGAAACTGCAGTCCGAATTTACCACAAGCCAACAGGTATTGTTGTAAAATCTCAACAAGAACGTTCTCAACTCCAAAATAGAGCAATAGCGATGGAAATATTGGTGTCAAAACTTCTTGCTATAAAACAGGAAGAACATGAGAAAAAACTTGCAGAGTTAAAAGGTGAAGTTTTTGATATCAATTTTGGTTCACAAATTCGTTCTTATGTTTTTCACCCATACAAAATGGTTAAAGATCATCGAACAGGTTACGAAGTAGGTAATGTTGATGCCGTAATGGACGGTGATATTGATGGATTTATTGAAAGCTATTTGAAATTATAATATGTAATTAATAAGGAGTTTTTTATGAAGGTTTTATTAATTAATGGTAGTTGTAATATAAATGGTTGCACATATACAGCCCTAGATGAAATATCTCGAACTTTAAATAATCAGGGAATAGAAACAGAGATTATTCAATTAGGTTCTTCGCCGTATCGTGATTGTATCGGTTGTAATAATTGCCGTAAAACAGAAGATAGTAAATGTGTATTTGATGATGTAGTTAATCAAATTATAGAAAAGGCAAAAACTTCTGATGGGTTTATTTTTGGCTCTCCAGTATATTATGCACACCCGTCAGGTAGGTTGTTATCTGTGATGGATAGGGTGTTTTATGCCGGAGGAAAATATTTTGCATACAAACCTGCAGCTGCAATTGTATCTGCAAGACGTGCCGGTACGACTGCGTCTTTAGATGCAATAACAAAACACTTTACAATAAATAACATGCCTGTTGTTTCTTCTAATTATTGGCCAATGGTTCATGGTGGTCAAAATAAACCTGAACATGTGAAACAAGATTTGGAAGGTTTGCAAGTTATGAGAACTTTAGGTCTTAATATGGCTTGGTTGTTAAAATGTATTGAAGCTGGTAAAAATTCAGGAGTTGAAAAACCTCAACTAGAGGACAAAATTTGGACTAATTTTATTAGATAAATATTAAAAAGGTAATTTGATAGAAAATTCGGTGTATTTATTTTCTTCGCTAGTTACATAGAGTTGCCCATCGTGTGCTTCAACAATTTCCTTTGATAGGTATAGACCTAATCCTGTACCGATTTTTCTGAATTTTTTGCTCGCAGAATAGTACTTGTTGAATATTTTATCAATATCTTCTTTAGAAATCCCTTTACCGTAGTCTTTTACTGTAATAATGATATTTTTATCTTTTTTTACAAGTTTGATTTCAATATCAGAATTTGTTTGTCCATAAGAGATTGCATTTTGAATAAGGTTTTTAAATACTCGTTTCATTTGCATTTTATCAAGCAATAATTCTGCATCATCGTGAAATTTTGTAATAATATGGTTTTTAGTAACTTCTGCAATAGGTATCATTTCGTTAACTGTTTCTTGTAAAAATTCGGATAGCACTACAGGAGCTTTGTATAGTTCAATTCCATGACTACTTATTCTGTATGTATCCAATACGGTATGCACAAGTTCTAAGAGTTCATTATTAGATGCTTGCATATTTTTAATGGCTTCTCGTTGTTTGTCGTTTAATTCGCCGAATTTTTCTGAGATTAAAAAGTTTAGCATATTTGATTCTGCAATAATAGGAACTTTTAAGTCGTGGGTTAATGTTGCTACAAAATCTTCTTTAAGAGTTTCAACCTCTTTTTGATTTGTAACATCTTTTATAATCATCATATATCTGTTTATATTCCCGCCAAACTTGATTTTTACAACAGATGCAGTAAAACTTTTTTCGGTTTCGTATTCTATAAATACTTCATTATTGTTCAAATTCTCGATGTTTATATCATCTGAAGCTTTTATAAATTTTGAGATATCTTTGTTCAATAATTTTTTATCACCGAACCATTTTTTGATATTATTTGTGTACTGTATGATTCTGTTTGTATCGTCAAAAATAAGTATGCCGTCAGATAAAGAGTTTATGACAACTTCAAGTAAATCATTTTTTCGTTTCAATTCGTTTTGATACTCAACAATCATTTTTTCTCTATCGTTAAGAGCTTCAATCATTCTGTTAATACATTTTGATACTTCGTTTAAATCTTTGTCAGGGTGTTTTTCTAATCGAGCGATAAGATTTCCGTATCTAACAGAATTGATTGTGCTGATTAAACTTGCAACATAGTCTGTAATATTACTGTGCGTATTTTTAGTATGTTTTATTTTGTTGTGTAAACGGTGAATAATTACTAATAAGACTATATTTAGTAATAAAAGTAAAACACATATGCTACTGTTTATAATATGAAAAATCATTAATCACACCTTTAAAAAATATTTTATGATATAATCATACCATACTAACACAAATTGATTCTCGGGAAGGTTATATGAAAAAGTTTATAATGTTTGTTATGATGAGTTTTCTTTGCGTAAATTCTGTGTTTGCGGATTCTGTGACAGAGAATATAAATTCTTCATTAAAATCAAGTTCTTATGAACCTAATTATTTTTCTATATTGGTTTCATTAGTTTTTGTTATATTTTTGATTTATGTGACGGGCATACTTTATACAAAATTGAATAAAGTTGGAGTTAAAACCGTTAGAAATGAATTAAAAGAATCTTCTGACATAAAACCGGTTGTTTTATCAACGACACCTATAGGTCATGATAAAAGCCTTCAGGTTGTAGAAATAAATGGTGAAAAATTGTTAATTGGAGTTTCTCAAAATTCTGTTAGTTTAATAAAAACATTAGAATCAGGTAAAAGACAAGATATTATAAATGAAACTCCTGTACATAATACAAATGTTGAACAATCACAAGTTGAAAACAAAACAAAAGAAGAGCATACTGTTAATGCAGATGACTTTGGGCTTTATAAAAAATATTTAAGGTGATTTTATGAAAAGAGAAGTTAGAGTAGGAAATATTTTGGTAGGTGATAACCAACCTTGTTTTATAATTGCTGAGATTGGTATAAACCATAATGGAAGTTTGAAAGATGCAAAACGTTTGATTGATATGGCTGTTTCAAATGGTTGTAATGCTGTAAAATTCCAAAAAAGAACAGTAGATGTTGTTTATTCCAAGGAAGAATTAGAGCGACCTCGTCCAAATGTGTTTGGCGAAACTAATGGAGATTTGAAACGAGGTCTTGAATTTGGACTTGAAGAATATAAAGAGATTGATGAATACTGTAAACAAAAGAATATAATGTGGTTTGCTTCTTGTTGGGATAAAGGGTCGGTAGATTTTATAGACCAGTTTAATCCACCTTGTTATAAAATAGCATCAGCTTCTTTAACAGATGATGAACTTTTGAAATATACAAAATCAAAAGGTAAACCAATTTTACTTTCTACAGGCATGAGTACAATGGAAGAAATTGAGCATGCGATGGAAATTTTGGGTGAAGAAAATACTATTATTTATCATTGTACTGCTACATATCCTGCCAATAGTGATGAAATAAACTTGAACTGTATCAAAACCTTGAAAGAAAGATTTTCTTGTCCTGTTGGATATTCAGGTCATGAAAGAGGTATTGCACCCTCTATTTTGGCAGTTGGGTTGGGGGCTTGTTCTGTAGAACGTCATATAACACTTGATAGGACTAATTGGGGTTCAGATCAAGCTGCGAGTCTTGAAACTCCAGGTTTGTTCCATATGGTTAGAGATATAAGACAAGTGCCGATGTTGTTATCTGATGGTAAAAAAGTTGTATATGAGAGAGAAATTCCAATAAGAAAAAAACTTCGTAGAGTTTAAAGGTGAAATATGCTTAATCTTCCAAATACGATAAAAATGGTTATTACAGATTTTGATGGAATAGTTACGGATAATTGTGTTTATATAGATTCAAAAGGTGAAATGACTCGTAAACTCAATTTTAAAGATGTTATGGCTTTTTCTATTCTAAAGAAAAAAGGTTATAAGATTGCAATAATTTCAGGTGAAGGAAATTCTGCAATAAAAGTTCTTGATGAAAAATTCAATCTTGATGAAGTCTATGAAAATATTCGAATCAAAATAGATGTATTAAAATCAATTATAGATAAGTATAATCTTAAATCAGATGAGTACTTGTATATTGGGGACGATATCAATGATGTAGAAGCTTTAGAGTTTGCTCAATATAAGATTACTGTTCCAGATGCGGTTAAGAGAGTAAAAGATATTCCTAATATTCAACAAACTACTCAACGTGGTGGAGATGGAGCTTTTCGTGAGGTTGTAGATTGTCTGACAAATTCATAAAAAAAATAATGAAAGCAGTCAACAAATATAATTATGTTGTTGACAGATACAAAAAGTTTGGCAAAACTCCTGAAATTCCATATAGGGCTTTTGTTAATTATGCTGATACGTTGATGAAAATTGGGTTTTCAGAAATGGCAGAAGAATACTTGAGAAATGCATCAAATTTTGCTTTTCCTTGTTCAGATGCTTTGATAAATCTTGGGTTAATAAGACAATCTGCAAACGAACATAAAAAAGCTATAGAATATTTTAAAAAAGCTTTCAAAAAAGATTCAAAAAATTTACGTGCGTTGTGTTTATGGGGTTATTCACTTTCGTTTTTAGATGATTTAGAAGGTGCATATAAAAAGTACCAACAGGCTATTGATATAGATAATAAATGTGCAGAAGCTTATGCCTATTGGGGAATAACTTTAATTGGAGAACAAAAATATAAAGAAGCAAGAGAAAAACTTGAACTTGCTGTTGAATATAATCCTAAAGATGTTAAAGCATTGTTTTTATTAGCTTCTGTAGAAATTGAACTCGCTTTTTATGATGATGCGTTGATGAAGTTGATATTTATTATAAATGTTACGGAAAATAATTATGCAGCTTATCATAATATAGCTTATATTTATTTTAAGAAGAAGGATTATGAAAAAACCGTAGAATATGCTCAAAAAACTATAGGTATCGCACCTTTCAAGTCTGAGGCATATCTTCTTTTGGGTGATACATATCTTTTGATGAAAAAGTATAAAGAAGCTATTGGAATATACGAATGTGCAGAAAAAAATAATATAAAATCTTTATTTTTGTATATTTCGTGGGGTTCGGTTTTTCAAATGAAACGCAAGTATAATGAGGCAATTGAAAAATATCTTAAAGGGTTGGAGTTGTGTCCTACTCAAGTTAATGCTGAGGTATATTCAAGGCTTGCGAGATGCTATTATGAAACAAAAAATATAGAAGAAGCAAAACATTATGCTATAAAAACTCAAGAACTGAATAAAGATAATTATACTTCTCATGAGGTTTTAGGTGATATCGCATTTGTAGAGCAGGATTGTGATAAGGCAATAGAAGAATACAGCTTTTGTTTAAGTAATTCTAAATCAAAAGCAATTACGTATTATAAGCTTGCAAGATGTTATTTGCTTAAAGAAGATTTTGAGTTGGCGAATAAGAATTATGAAAAATCTTTAGAATATGACAGAGATAATAAAAATATTTTGCAAGAGTATATTCATGCTCTTACAATTCAAGGAAAGTATGAGGAAGCTTCTAAAAAATTACCAACTTTGGAGAAAATGTCAGAAGATGATTTAGATGTGCTTTTGTTGAGTTTTAGAGTGCATTATAATATTGCAAAAGGAAATGTTTATGGATATAATGGAATGAAGGCAATTGCGGTTGCTGACAAAATTAGACAAAAATATCCTGAAAGTTTTTGTTTTGATGATGAGTATAGAGAATTGACAAATAATTCGAGGGAATAGTGAGCGGTATAATTGTTCAAAAATTCGGCGGAACATCGGTAGCCGATACAGAAAAAATAAAACACGTGGCAGAAGTTGTAATGGCTGAACGTAGTCTTGGAAATGATGTAGTAGTTGTTGTTTCTGCAATGGGACATACGACAGACCATTTAGTAAAACTTGCTAATGAGATTTCTGAAACTCCTCCTAGCAGAGAGTTAGACATGCTTTTATCTACAGGAGAAGGTATTTCAATAGCTTTGCTTGCAATGGCTTTAGAAACAGCTGGTTGCAAGGCTGTAAGTATGAATGCTATGCAAGTAGGTATTATTACAGAAAATATCCATTCAAAAGCAAGAATTGTTGATATAAAAACAGACAAATTAAAAAAACATCTTCAAGAGGGTAAAGTTGTTGTTGTTGCAGGTTTTCAAGGTGTGACAGAAGACGGCGAAATTACAACTCTTGGTAGAGGTGGCTCTGATACCTCTGCTGTAGCTTTAGCTGCGGCTTTAAGTGCAGAAAGATGTGATATTTATACTGATGTAGAGGGAGTTTATACGACAGACCCTAGAGTTGTCCCTAACGCATCAAGATTAGAAGAAGTGTCATACGAAGAAATGCTTGAACTCGCAAGGGTTGGGGCAAATGTATTACACCCACGAGCAG
>CAKUVB010000057.1 GCA_934693215.1 uncultured Candidatus Melainabacteria bacterium | reverse complement strand
GCTTATATGGCAAAACAAGAACTATTTACCGATAAAAATGCATTATTAAGATTTTTAGTTATACATTTAGGAGCATTTGCAGTAAATCGTGAGAACCCTGAAATTGCAACTTTTAAAACCGTATTTGATTTATTAAAAACTGACTGGTCATTAGGTATATTCCCTCAAGGTAAAATCTCTAAAGAAAATGCTATAACAACTGTTCAAAAAGGCTTTGTTACTATTGCTAAAAAGGCTAAATTTGATATTGTACCTATTGGTATTTGTGGATTTGACGGATATTCTAAAAAATTGTTTGGAAAACACATGACAGTAAAAGTTGGAAAACCTATATCTTACAAATTAGATGATACTGAAATTATTAAACAATGGGCAGCTCAAATTTGCGAATTAACAGGCTTAGAAAACAAATTAGAGTTATAATATATTGAATAAATTTTAATATCTTTATATGGATATAAAGATTATGTAAGGAAATCAAGGTTTTGTTATTTTTTACCTTATAATGATAATGTAAAAATACATAATAAATGAGGTTAAAGATATGCAAACAGTTACAGAAATCTTATCAAAATTAAATGATTCAGATAAAAACGAAATTGAAAATATTTTGGTTGATATAGGTACTCCTGCAGTTCCTGAGTTGGTTAATCAATTACAAGTAGTTCGTGGCTTAAAAAGAGGTGTTGTTGCTATGACTCTTATTAGAATTGGTTCTCCTTCTGTTGAATATCTTAAAAAAGCTGCTAATGCTAATAAAGATTTTGAATGGATTGCTGAATATCTTATCTCAGAAATCAATTGTAAAAAAGCTGCATAGTTCTTGCAGTATTCAATCTAGAAAAATAAAACGACCTTCTGACGAGGGTCGTTTTATTTTATATAAAGCATTAAAATTTCTCACAAAAAATCTCAAAATATCCTTGAGGGTGTGAACAAAGAGGACATTTTTTTGGTGCAGATTGGGATATAGTTATATAACCACATTTTCTACATTTCCATTGTGTTTTATACTCTTTGCAAAACACACTATCATTTTTTAACTCGGTATATAGTTCGTTGTATCGATGTGAATGATGTCTTTCAACTTCAATTACTCTTTCAAACAAGTCGGCAATCTCTTTGTAACCTTCTTCTTTCGCTATTTGCGCAGAATTTTTATAAATAGTTTCCCATTCATCACGCTCACCTTCAAAAGCTGCTTTTAAGTTTTCTAATGTATTACCCATAAAAAATGGATAATTTGCATCAACAAGTTTTATACCTTTAGGAATATGTTTGTAAAACTGTTTGGCATGCTGTCTTTCGTTCTCTGCGGTATCTAGAAAAACCTCAGCAATTTGTTCATACCCTTCTTCCTTAGCAACTTTAGAATAAAATGTATATCTGTTTCTAGCCATTGATTCACCGGCAAATGCGTTTAACAATTCTAATTCAGTTTTAGAGCCTTCTATCATATATTATTACCCCCTTTTAATAATCACTTTATATGAGGTATATAATAGTTGAGCGATTGATACTATTCTCCTAGTCGGCTAATATATTTGGCTATCCCTTCCCCCATAGAAAAACAACTAGGAATAATTCTTAGAGCAGCTTGTGCTTGAAAATCCGCAGAAATACACCTGCCAATAACAAATAAATTGTCATAATCAGCAGATATTAAAGCCTCTAGAGGTAAAGTGTAGTTGTTCTTTTGTTTTTCTAATACTGAATTATTTTTTTTATTAGAATGTATATCAACAGGATAGTTTGAAGTAAGGCAAGGGTTTTCAAACTCTTTTCCACTTCTCAAATCCTCAATAGTATAAACGTATTTACCCTTAATTCTCCTTGAAACTCTTACACCAAGAGAGTTTGCGATTGATGAAATATAAGCATTTTCAAACCCTATTAAATATGTTTTGCAGAAATTCGCAATCCTTAATATGCTTTGTCGCCCTGATTGTAAGGCTTTTGACCTTGCGATAGGGTCTAGAGGGTTTATTTCAGGAGTACAAACGATTCTAGGGGTATTAAAAGCAAGTGCCCCAAACATTCCAGGAACTGTAAACACCTGAAAATAGCTAGTATCCTTATATTTGAGGATTTTCTTCTTTACTGCGTCCTCAAAGAAGGGTCTTAATGCCCATTTTTTGTCTGTATCCCAAGTGTATGCAGTAGATAAATGAATTTGACCGTCTATAACAGCAGAGGTCGTAACATTCCTGTCTTTGTCAAATTCCATTATCCAATCTGAAAATTGTTTTATATTTATTCCACTCATGATGAAACGCAAATTATTTGGTTGAAATTCATCATTTTTATTTAAAAAATTACAATTTAATTTTTTAGAAAAATTGCAATCGCCAGTTGAGTCTACAATATACTTCGTTTCGATATATACCGATAATATATCAGAGTTTAATTTGACTTTTTTAATGTGATTTTTTTCACAAATTATATCATCAATTTCAGAATCGAATATAACATCAACTTTTGCATGGCTCATCATTTCATCTAGGACAATTTTTAATAGCTCAGGATTAAACCACCCTGGGTTGCCGTCCGAGTATGTTGCTTGACCTCCAAGTTTAGATAATCGTTTAGTTAGTTCTTTATAAAAATTGGTATTATCGCCTGATACTGTATTCATAGCCGGAGTTACGAGAGCTGATGTCATTGTTCCTCCTAAAAAAGAATTTTTTTCAATGATTAATGTTTTTAACCCTAATTTGCCTAAAGTATAAGCACAGGCACAACCTGCAGTACCACCACCTACAACTATCACATCATAATTCATTATCAGAACACCTCTTTTTTGTTTTATTTGAATGAAGTTTTATATATCTGGAAGAACTCATCAAGTTTGATTGTTCTACTTCGCTTTTTCTTCTTTCAAGAGTTTGTTCGGCACTGTCTGCCAATGTAAAATCTCTATACGGAATTCCTGCTTTTGTTTTTAATAATCCAATTTCGTATTCATTCAATTTGTTTTTAATTTTTCTTACATCTTTTGAAGCAATAGTTCCAACAAATTTTTTATCCTCATTAATTATTTTACCAATAAAAAATCCTGCTTCAATTAAGGTATTTCTTATAATAACAGAATTGGTGTAAGTCACCAATATCCCATCTGGCGATATTAGATTATATAAGTGTTTAATAAAATCTATTGACCAAAGTTGTGGGCATTTATCAGTGGTAAAGGCATCTAAAAAAACAAAATCATATTGTTTATCGAGTTTTTGTACTGTTTTTCTGGCATCATCAGGATAAAAATTAAATAAAATATCTCGTTTCGATAAATACCTATAATATATATTATGTAAAAAGAGCCGTTTTGAAGGGTCTCCTATGTCTTTGTACCCCCTTTTTTGGAGAAATTTGACAAAATTTATCAAATTTTGCTCAAAAAACGAAGAAAATTGCTTCTGAGTTAAAACATCTTCCATGAAAAATTCTTCACCAAAATTCTCATAAAGATTTTTTATAAGAATTATATTTACCAAATCTTCAATTTTGTATTTTTTATACTTACCCTTTTTTACATATTTAGATAATTTTTCGTCTTTTATATTCTTTCTAAAGTAATCTAAAAACTTATGGTTTGTTTTTATAAATGGTGATAAGCACATTAATGTTTTATTTATATCCAAACAATCAAATATTATTTTTTTATTTTTATAAGCATTTAAAAAAGCTTTTGAATTATAACCTAATCCAAAACACACATCTAAAACATTTATATTATCTTTTTCAACGGTCAAAGGACATACAAATTTCTCAAAAGCCTCTGTAAGAGCACCATAACCTGAGTGATAGATATCATGAAACTCCTCACTATATAATCCGACTGAACCATCGCCAGTAATATAAGGTAAAAATCCGTCCATACTTATATTTTATCAACATATAGAAATACAAGCAAAATTATTAAGTTATGATAAATATTATCAGTATGTACCGAATAGAGTATCTATTAAATATTATTAGTATATTACGAAACGAACTATAGTAATTATTGTTTAAACATTATTTGTATATATCGAATAGAACTATCTATTAATATAAAATAAAAATATACAAAAAATAAAAATATAAAAATAAAATTTGTATTTATTAATTTGTTTTTCTTTCTTGTTTTGTTTTCTTTTTTGGGGCATTTTTTTTCGCAAACTGTTTTGGTGCATGAGAATAAGATGTTTGTACACGTTTTACACTATAAACATCAGGCAAATTTTGTAATGCAGTCATTACACGTTTTAGAGTCTCAATATTATCTAATTCTATACCAAGTTCTATAACTCCTAAATTAGCCTTAGATTTGGCATTTGCGAATATAATATTTGTATTATTATCCGATACAGCACCTATAATATCCTTCAAAAGACCCGATTTTTCGGCAGTTTCGACCCTTATACTTGTAGTATATGTTTTGTCTTTATTATTACCTGACCAATGTATATCAATTAGTCTTTCCGGTTCAATATCATCAAGTGTTTTGCAGTCTAAACGGTGAATTGTCACACCTTTTGATCTTGTAACAACACCTACGATAGGTTCACCGGGAATAGGAGAACAACAACGAGCAAAAGAATATAACAACCCTTCTAATCCCACAACATCTTTTTTAGATGCACGATGTTCTTTGCTAATAACAGGTTCTTTTGGTTTAGACGGCTTTTTAAGTTTGTTAATTATCTTGTTTGCAGTCGTTTCACCATATCCTAAAGCTGCAAATAAATCATCTGCAGATTGATAATTCATTTGTTTCGCAACTTTTTCAATTTCGCCAGATTTAACAAAATCATCAAATACTTGTTTGGTTAAATCATGCTCAAGAGTTGATTTACCAAGCTCTATATGATCTTCCCGTTTATTCTTTTTGAACCATTGACGGATTTTAGAAGAAGCTTGTTTTGTTACAACAAAATTTAGCCAACCAAGTTTTGGAGCTTGAACTTTTGAGGTCAGAATTTCTACAATATCACCATTTTTCAATTTAGTATCAAGTTGTGCAATTCTACCGTTAATCAAAGCACCAACAGTCCTATGTCCAACATCAGAGTGAATTCTATAAGAAAAATCTACAGGAGTTGCATTTATAGGCAAATCAATAACATCTCCATTTGGAGTAAACGCAAAAACCTGATCTGAGAATAAATCAATTTTTACAGAATTTACATAATCTTCTGCATCTGTTGTATCTTTATTATATTCAACAAGTTTCCTCATCCACGAAAACTGTTTATCTGTATCCGAATTTGCTTTTTGAGAACCCTTTTCTTTATATCTCCAGTGAGCTGCAACCCCATACTCAGCAACTTCATGCATCTTCCAAGTGCTTATTTGGACTTCCAAAGGTTTTTGCTTTGGACCAATAACAGATGTGTGTAAGGATTGATACATGTTACCCTTTGGCATAGCTATATAATCTTTAAAACGTCCGGGAATTGGCTTGAACTGAGAGTGTATTAACCCTAAAACTTCATAACATTCTTTTTCTGTATCTACAATTACACGAACTGCCGTTATATCATACAAATCATGAAACTGCACATTTAAGCGTTTCATTTTGTTGTAAATACTATAATAATGCTTAGCACGACCAGTAATTTCAGCTTTTATACCGAATTTTTTAACATCTTGTTTTATTTTTTTTATTAATAATTGAACCGTTGAATCTCTTTCTGCTTTTTTTTGAGAAACTAGTTGTGCAATTTCATAATATTTATCAGGGTGAAGATATTTCAAAGATAAATCTTCAAGCTCAGCTTTTATTTTACCTACCCCTAAACGATTTGCTAATGGGGCAAAAATATCTAATGTTTCTTGTGCAATTCTTTGTTGTTTCGCAGCAGCCATAAAATTTAGAGTTCGCATATTGTGTAATCTATCAGCAAGTTTTAAGAAAATTATTCTAAAATCACTTGCCATAGCAATAAATAATCTACGAAAATTTTCTGCTTGACGTTCTTCTTTTGACTTGAATTGAAGTTTACCCAGTTTTGTTACACCTTGAACTAAGTTCAAAACATCAGTTCCAAACAATTCTTCTATTTCTTCTGGCTGAGTATCAGTATCTTCTAAAATATCGTGCAAAAACCCCGCCATCAATGTATGAGTATCAGCTTTCAAATCAAGTAGTATTTTCACAACTTCTACAGGGTGAATGATATATGGTTCTTCTGAAACTCTATATTGACCTTGATGCAACTTCTTTGCAAATTCAAAGGCTTTTTCTATCATCTGAATATCTTCAGGGGCACGTTTTTGTGCAATTAGCTTATTTCTTATATCTGTAAATAATTCTGATTGATCGTCCATATCCTAATTATAATACTATATTTGTTAAGGATTGTAAAGTGATGAGATATTTAATTATCAATATAATTAATTATTTATTTGGAAATAGACCTCTTTTAACCGTTTTTTACTAATGTGTGTATATAATTGGGTTGTTGCAACATCACTATGACCTAATAACTCTTGTACAACACGTAAATCAGCACCATTTTCTAGTAAATGTGTTGCAAAGCTATGCCTTAAAGTATGAGGCGAAATATTTTTATGGATAATTTCTCCCTGAGAATGAACCAAGTTATATATGTCTTGTCTTGTTACAAGACGTCCATTTTCATGTAGTAGCAAAAACTTTGTATCCAGCTTATTCTTCTTTATAATAAAATCTCTTTCAGGTAAATATTCATTTATTTTAGTTATTGCTTTTTCTCCGATTGGAACTAACCGTTCTTTACTTCCTTTACCAAAACAAAGAACATATCTTGCTTTTAAATTAATATCTGTCATTTTTAAATTAACTAATTCAGAAACCCTAAAACCACAACTATATAACAATTCCAAAATTACGGCCTCAAGCTTAGATAAATCATGGGATAAAATTTCTTCAATATCTTTTAATGTCATAACTTTTGGTAGTTTTTTGGGACGTTTTGGTAGTTCTATCAACTGAGCAGGATTATTTTTCGCATAATTTGTTGTACAAGCCCACTTAAAAAAAGATTTGATAGAAGAAATCTTGCGGGTAATACTTGTTATTGCGTAGTTATTTTCTTTTAAAGACCTAATATAATTACTGATATCATGTCTTGAAATCTCATCAAGGTTTGTTTTTGTTGAAAAATATTCAAGAAAAATTTCAATATCTCGCCTGTAAGCTTCAATAGAATTGGACGATAATCCTTTTTCTAACTCAATAAATTCAAGATATAAAGATAAGAGTTCAAACATACTTTTATATTAACATACTTTGTAATATAATTTACTATAATAAAGGAGAGTGTACTTGTGAACGAAAAATTTCATTTTATAGCAATTGGTGGTGTTGGAATGAGTGGACTTGCAAAGTATCTAATACAAGAAGGATACGAGGTCTCAGGTTCTGACATAAGTGAAAGTAAATATGTAGCCCAACTAAGAGATTTAGGGGCAAAAATATATATAGGACACTCAAAAGAGAATGTTCCTGAAGGTGCTATTGTTGTAATTAGTTCAGCAATTAGAATGAATAACCCAGAAGTTGTGAGAGCTAAAGAACTTGGCTGTAAGATACTACACCGCTCTGATATTCTAGCTTTTGTATCCGATTCTGATAAAAAATTTATTGGATTTGCAGGAACTCATGGAAAAACAACAACTAGTGGCATGACTTCATATGTAATGGCAAAAGCTGATCTTCACCCTTCTTTTGTTGTTGGAGGTTTTGTTCCTGATTATCATACAAACGCTGAATACGACAAAGATGGAGATATATTTATTGCAGAAATGGACGAAAGCGATGGCACTCTTGTTAAATATTCTCCTGATATAGTTGTAATCAACAATTTGGAAGCTGACCACCTTGATTTTTATAAAAATGGTTTAGATTCAATTATTGAAACTTTCCAAAAACTATTTATGAACTTAAAAACAAATGCAAAAATCATAATTAATAATGACAACGCAGGAAATCTTAAACTTAGAGGATATGATTTTATTACATTTGGTATAGATGAAGCTGAATACATGGCAAAAAATATTAACTTTGCTAACGGGTATTCAACATTTGATATATATCATAATGATAAGATATTGTTAGATAATGTACGAATTATTATTCCCGGAGAGCATAATGTTTATAATACCTTAGCTGTAGTATCAGCTTTAAATGAGGCTGGAGTAGATGTTAATAAGATAAAATCACATCTAGCGACTTTTACGGGTATGGGACGCCGTTTTCAAAAAATGTTAAATATTGGTGAAATACCTGTTTATGATGACTATGCACATCACCCAACAGAAATAAAAGCAACTCTATCTGCGATGAAATCTTTTACAGATAGACATGTTGTAGCTGTTTTTCAACCTCATAGATATTCCAGACTAAAAAGTTTATGGGAGGATTTTAAAGACGCACTAAAATCTGCGGATAGATTGATAATAACAGATGTGTATGCTGCGTCAGAAGATGAGATTGAAGGTATAAATTCAGAAAAATTTGCATCAGAAATCAATGGTGCTGAATATATTTCAGGCTCTATTCAAGATGTAGCAAACAAACTTTTACCAACTCTTAAAGATGACGACATTGTTATTGGACTTGGTGCTGGTACTATTACTAACTTGGCTAAATGCCTTAAAGCTGCGAAAGAGGTATAAAATTGGCTATTGAATGTAACGAAAATTATGAGATTAAAAACCTTACAACTTTTAAAGTTGGAGGTCTTGTTAAAAAGATTTATTTTCCTGAATCTCAAGGTGAATTTTTAAGTATTATGCGTTCTGAAAAGAATCCTATAATACTGGGTGCATGTTCAAATGTGTTATTTTCATCTCAAGGGTGTGATGAAACAATAATTTGTACTTCTAAAATGAAACATCTGGAAATCAGAGGAACTAAAGTTATTGCTGAATGTGGAGTTAGAGGAGCTTTGGCTTCACAAAAAGCACTTGAAGCTGGACTTTCAGGCTTTGAATTTATGATTGGTTTTCCTGGAACTATTGGCGGCAATATATTTATGAATGCAGGTGCTCATAGCCAATCAATATCTGATACATTAACAATGGCTTGTGTATATGATAAAGAAAAAGATGATATTATTTATCTTAATAAATCTCAAATGGATTTTGGTTACAGACATTCAATTATTCAAAGCAATAAATATGTCGTCCTTGGTGCAGAATTCGACTTAAAAAAAGAGCCACAAGAAAAAATAAAAGAGTTAATGGAAAGAAATCTTGAGTTCAGAAAGAATATTCAACCATCATTAGCACACCCAAATGCAGGTAGTGTATTCAAAAACCCTGAGCATGATTCAGCAGGCAGATTATTGGATAAAGCTGGTGTAAAAGGGATTGAAATGTCAAATGTAGCAGTTTGGGGAAAACATGCTAATTTTATAGTAAACAAAGGTAATGCTACATCTCAAGATATACTTGAATTAATGCTATTAATGTACAACAAAGTTAAAGAAACTTATACTATAGAATTAATTCCTGAAATAAGATATATTGGAAAAATGAACAAACGTGAGGAAGAAATATGCAAGGAACTATACAAAAAGAAACAAAAATAGCAGTTTTATGTGGAGGAATGTCATCAGAAGCTGAAGTTTCAAGACGTTCAGGAAAAAATTGTTATGAAGCACTATTAAGACTAGGCTATAAAAACGCAAAACTTGTTGAAGTTACAGAAAATATTGCAAAAGACTTGGAAGGTTTTGATATTGCATATAATGCCTTGCATGGTAAATATGGTGAAGACGGTTGTATTCAAGGTTTATTAG
>CAKUVB010000056.1 GCA_934693215.1 uncultured Candidatus Melainabacteria bacterium | reverse complement strand
TTGTCTAAATATGAATCAGAAAAAGCTGATATTAATTCTAAAGAAAAACAAATTGATATCAGAATGAATAAACTTGAGACAGAACAAGATGCAATCAAAACAGAACTTGATTCTATAAAAAGTATAATCAAGGATAACGTAGACACGACATTTAAGATATTCACCTGATGATTTATGAGTCAGAGATTTGTTTGTGAGAGTTGTTCCAAAAATAGTATACAGGCAAACCTGCAAGAGTAATCAAAAGTCCCGGAAGTGTATAAGTTGGTTTGAATAATGTTAAGCAAACCAAAATATAGCCTGTTACCAATAAATATAGAACCGGTATTATTGTCCAAACTTTGAATTTTAAATTCTTTAAGCCAACTCGTTTGCGATACAAGAATATTCCAAATGTTGTTATCCAATAAAATATTAACGTAGTATAGATTACATAATCCAAAAGTTGTGTATAATTGCCCCACATAACCAAAATACAAACCCACAAGCACTGTATCCATAATGAATTGTGAGGAACTCTACTTTTTCTATCTATTGCTGCCAAACCTCTAAAAAAGGCTCTATCTTTTGCCATTTTGTAATAAACTCTTGCTCCCGCAAGTATAATTCCGTTTGCACTACCAAACGCAGATATCATAATAATAATAGCAGCGATAGTTTTTCCAACCGGTCCAAATATTATAGACATTAATTGAGCCGCCACAATATCTTCAGGTGCATTTTGTATCAAATTCAATGGCATAGCTGATACATAAATACTATTTATCAAGAAATACAATCCCAATACAATACTTGTTCCAATAAACAATGCTTTAGGAATTGTTTTCTCAGGTTTTTCTATATCTCCAGAAACAAAGGTTATATTATTCCACGTAATAGACGCAAACAAGGCCCCAACTGTTGCCGTACCAAGAATGTTTATTGTATCAAAGTTAAAATGTATTGGCATTACTAAATTCATTTTTAAAGTATGAAAATTAGCACCCAAGAACAAGCCTAATCCTACAATACCAATCATTGAAAGAACTTTTGTTACTGTGAATAAGTTTTGGGTAAAAACACCATGTTTTAAACCTCTTGAATTTATAAAGGTTAATAATATTACAACCAAAACCGTAAATATTTTTTGAGTTGAGATATGAAAAGCTCCGATATGGAACAAGTAGTTATTTGCACTTATAAAAGGTATTAAAAGCCCGATAAATTTTGAAAAAGCAGTACAAACTGCCGCAATAATTCCTGTTTGGATAACCAAAAAAGTTGTCCAGCCATATAAAAAAGCAACAGTATCATTATAAATACGTTTCAAATATATATATTGTCCGCCTTCTTCTGAAATATTAGCAGATAATTCTGCAAACGATAACGAACCACACATAGTAACAATACCCGCTACAATCCAAACTAACATCATTAACAATCCGGATTGTACTTGTCTTGCAATATCAGCTGATACAATAAATATTCCACACCCAATCATTGAGCCTGCAACAATTGATATTGAATCTGATAAATTGAGTTTGTGTCTATATCCCATATCTATAAGGATAGTACAAACACTCTCTACATACAAATTTGAACACAAATATTGCGAGAACGGTGTTTGTTATCAAAATCAATAAGAACTATTTGTTGCCAAGTTCCTAAAAATAAAATTCCATCAACAACAGGTATTGTAACAGAAGAACCAACGATAGATGCCAATATATGTGCATTACCGTTTCCATCGTGCCATGTTTCGTCGTGATGATAAATTCCACCCTGAGGTGCAATTTTGTCGAAGGCTTCCGGCAAATCTTGTAATAATCCCGGTTCATACTCAATAGTTGTAATACCTGCTGTACTGCCGGCAACTGAAACAACTACTGTTGCATCTTTTACAGGGTGACAGTTTAAACAATTTTCTACCTTTTTGGTTATATCTATAATATCTGTAAAACCTTCCGTATTTACAGTAAACATTTCATTAACTACACCCATTGATACACTCCTTAATTATGTATTTATAATACCATAACTAAATCTTTGCACCAAGTCCGTTTTTAATTTTTTCTAATGCTTTTTTACTTCCACCTGTTTCTCTTGCGTATTGCTCTACAAAGGTTATTGATTCAACATCTCTTGCTATTGCATCATTAAGTAGTTCAAACTCTTGAGGTTTTAATTTTGCAATAACATTATCTTCGTTACCTTTGTTTACTGCCTTTAACAAGTTTTGAGATTTTTCATCAAAGCCAGAGAATCCGTTATACATAAAATACCAACGATGGAATTGTTGTATTAAATAATATATATCAATGTTTTCTTCATCAATAATGAATACAGATTCTGTTTTGAAAGCAAATTTTTTAAATAATACCAAATTTATAACTAAAGCTTTTAATCCTGAATATGCTGGAAGTAATCCTTCTTCTTCACCTAATTTCTTAAGAATTTCTTTTGCGTTTCTTAGTTTATAAACTTTTGTTTGATGTTCTTGAATATAGTCCAAGATTAACGAAGCATTGTTCTTGTATTTTTTTAGTAACAATTTCAGTTCTTCATTGAGTTGTTGTTTCTTTGTTTCTATTTCTGCAGTAATAACAACAGTCGATTTTAAATGTTTTTTATGCTTATTTAAAAACAAACTCAATCGCATTGTTATTAACTGTTCTTGTAAACGTAAAAAGAACATACTCGTTTTTTTGAACAAATTTATTAAACCTAAAATATCCATATTTATATAAAGTGTTTATTGAAAAAAATATTGCCTTTTTGTAACATTTATTATTATCCTATAAGTATATTCTAATAGATATGTTATTTTTCTAATATCAATACTAAACTTACAAAACAAAAGGAGATTTTATATGAACAAAAATGTTTTGATAATACTTGCTATTTTAATTTTACCTATATGTTTTTATTACTATCTCGATAAAACACAGTCAGTATTAGCTAATAAGGTAAACTCTACACGACCTAAAATAATAAAATTTTCTTCTGATATGTGTAGTGAATGTCAAAAAATGGAAAAAACAGTTAATCAAGTTTATCCAAAATATTCAGGAAAAATAGAACTTATAAATATTCCTGTTCAAAAACAAACAAAATATAATCTAGAATTAATTAAGCAATACAAAGTTACATTAGTGCCAACAATTATATTCAAAAAATCAAACGGTCAAACAATGGCAAAAATCGAAGGTGCTATGTCTAATAATGAGTTTGAACAATATTTAAAAAGGTTATTAAATGAATAGTTTATACAATATTTTTACAACAAGCCTACATGCCGGTAATGCACAAGTTATCTTACTATTAGCTTCGTTCTTCGGTGGTATAGTAGCCTCTATTTCGCCTTGTTCACTTGCGATGTTACCCATTGTTATTGGCTATATTGGAGGTTATGCAGAACAAAATGTTTCTAAAACTATTGTTCAACTTCTTTCCTTTATATTTGGGTCGGCTATAATTTTTACAATTATAGGAATAGTTTGTGCTTTAACAGGTAGAGTTTTTATTTCTCTTGCAGGGAATTATTTTTTGCTTGTTATTTCTGCTATTCTAATGATTATGGGGTTAAACTTGATAGGCTGGCTTGAAATCCCTATTCCGGCTTTGATAAATAAAATTCCGCAATCAAAAGGTAATAGCATATTTTTATATCCAATGCTTTTAGGTGCAACTTTTGCACTTGCAGGAACTCCTTGTTCAACTCCAATTCTTGCAGGGATAATGAGTTTAGCCTCTGTATCCAGCAATATTATACTCGCAACCCTAATGTTGTTTTTATTCTCATTAGGACAAGGTATTATTCTTGTTGTTGCAGGAATGTTCACGTCTATTATTAAACAATTTGGCAAAGTTGCAGAATTCTCAGAATTGTTACTCAAAATTAGTGGTTGGGTTTTAGTTCTAGCATCTTTGATTCTTTATTACAAAATTTTTATCCCGTTTTTGGGGTAAAGAGATTACATTTACATACTACTCTTTTAAAATTTATGATACTATGAAACTATGAAAAATAATTTAAAAGTTTTATATATTATTGCTGGAGCTAATGGTAGTGGAAAAAGTACTCTAGCTGAAATCCTTTTGAAAGAAAAAAATTTAGAATTTCTTAATGCAGATGATATAGCAAAAGAAATTTGTCCTAATGCTATTAATAGTGTTCCTATTTCAGCAGGAAAACTTTATTTTGCAAGATTAGATTCTTTTTTCAAAAAGAATATTTCTTTCGCTATTGAATCTACATTGTCAGGTAATAATATAATAAAAATTATAAAAAAAGCAAAATCGCAAAATTATAAAATAATTCTAATTTATTCTTTTTTAGCAAATTGTACAAAGTGTATAGAGCGTGTAAAAAATAGAGTCAGAAATGGTGGACATAATGTTCCGGAAGAAGATATTATTAGAAGGTATTACAAAAGTATCGATAAGTTTTGGAACAAATATAGATGTATTGTAGATGAATGGACAATGTTTTATAATGGATATGAATATGCACCAATTATTGTATCCTTTGGTGTAAAAGATGAATTTAGCATTATTAATAATGATATACAAGAAAACTTTTATGATATTCTAAATACTGCAAGGGGAAAAATAAATGACAGATAAAGATGCTTTAGAACTACAAAATATGTTTACAACAGCAGCCCAACTTGCAAAATCTAGAAATAAATTTGATTTAAAATTTGAAATTAAAGAAGCTGCTCTTATTGAATTGCTAAAAAAGGCTTTTCCTAATATGAAAAATGAACTAAATACTATTAGTTTAGCAAAAAGCATTTTGAAAAATAGATAACTTTAATTTTATTAAACTTATCTATTATACTAACGCCATAAGCTCTTGGATTGTTGTTTCATAATCTGATTTGTAATCTGTTGTTTGGCATAAGAATTCGTTAATTTTGTCCATTTTTGCAATAGCTTCATCACAGGCTGGGTCTGAGCCTTTAACATAAGCCCCAATATTAATCAAATCTTCGTTCTTTTTATAAACTGCTAAAAGATTTCTTATTTTGCCGGCTGCTGCTCTATGTTCAGGTGTTGTAATATCCGGCATGACCCTACTCAATGATTGTAACACATCGACTGCAGGATAATGGTTTCGATGTGCTAAATCCCTTGATAACATAATGTGACCGTCAAGGATACTTCTTGCAGTATCAGAAATTGGTTCGTTAAAATCATCACCTTCTACAAGAACTGTATACAATCCCGTAATTGTACCTTTATCGTTATTCCCAACTCTTTCCATTAATTTTGGCATCATTGCAAAAACAGAAGGTGTATAACCTCGTGTCGCAGGAGGCTCGCCCACTGCAAGTCCGACTTCTCTTTGAGCCATTGCAATACGTGTTACACTATCAAGCATAAATAGTACGTCTTTACCCTTATCTCTAAAATATTCTGCAATCGTAGTTGCAACAAAAGCTGCTTTTATTTTTACAAGAGAAGGTTGTTCAGAAGTCGCAGCAACAACAATAGAGCGTTTCATACCTTCAGGACCTAAAATTTCTTCTATAAATTCTCTTACCTCACGTCCACGTTCCCCAATTAATGCTATAACATTCAAATCAGCAGTCGTGTTTTTTGCAATCATACCTATTGTTGTACTTTTACCAACACCTGAACCTGCAAATATACCCAGACGTTGACCTTTTCCTACTGTTATAAAGCCGTCAACAGATTTTAAACCTAGAGAAAGAGCCTCATCAATACGCTTTCTTTTTAATGGATTTATCGCTTCTGCATAAATTGAACGTGTATCAAAACAATTAATAGGTCCAAGTGTGTCTATTGGATTGCCTAGTCCATCAAGAACTCGACCTAAAAGTTGCTCACCAACTGAAACTCGTAAGGAAGAACCAGTATTTACAACTATTGCACCTGGTTGGATACCTTCCATAGAACCTAACGGCATAAGAAGAATTCTGTTTTCTTTAAACCCTACAACCTCTGCCCATACAGGTTTTGAATCGTGAGAATTGTATATATAGCACAAATCTCCAATAGAAGATTTTGGACCATCAGCTTCTATTATTAAACCTATGATTTCTGTTATTTTTCCAATTTCTTTTATTGAATTAGTATTATTTATAATATTCAGGCATTTATTCTTGTCGAAGGTCATCTGTTACACCATTTATTAGCCTTGCCGCAATTTCATCAATCTGAGAAGATACTCTGCTATCAACTCTTGATAATGGGGTTTCTATAATTGTTCCATCAGTAGATAATGCAGAGTCCTCTATTATTTTTATATTTTTTATTTGTGGTAATTCTTGTTTAAATTCTTCTGAAAGTTTAATAATGTTTTCAACCAATTTCGGGCTGACTATAATTGAAATTTCTTCTCTATTTTTTAGTTGAGAAATTGCAGACAAAGTAATTTCCTTTAGCATTTCTTCATCAAAAGCTCTTGAGGTTATTTTTCTGGCTATTGCAATAACAAGTTCTACAATATCCATATCAGCAGATTTTACAATATTATGTTTTATTTCAAAAGATGATGCCGCTAAAGTATCTAGAGATTTTAAAGCTTCTGCAGCATCTGTTTTAAACTTTTCCATACCATCGGTATGTCCCTGATTGAAACCTTCATCATAAGCTTGTTTTTTTATATTCTCAGTTTCAGATTTTATTTGTTCTTGTTCTTCTTCAGCTTGTTTTATTATTCTGAGAGCTTCTTCTTTAGCATTATTTATTATTTCTTCAGCCTTTGAATCAGCACTACTTACTGATAATTCAGCACGAGTTCGAATGTTTTGAGCATCAAGTTCAGCTTGCTCTAACAAACGCTTTTTTTCTTCCTCAACATCATTTAACAAAGATTCAACCTTCGCTTCATATTTGCTGATTGATTTTTGCTTTAATGGAAGAACATAATTATCACCGATTTTTACGTTTTTGTTCGTAATTCTACTCAATTAATTCGTCCTCTGCATTGCCTCTAGAAATAGTAATTTCACCGGATAATTCTAATGCTCTTATTGTTGCAACAATCTTAGATTGAGCATCTTGAACTTCTCTTGCTCTAACAGGTCCTAAGTATTCAATATCTTCTTGTAACATTGCCTGAGCTCTTTCTGACATGTTTCTAAATATTTTTTCTCGAATTTCTTCTTTTGTACCTTTCATAGAAAGAGCAAGCTCTCTAGAATCAACTTCTCGTAATACTCTTTGAATCGCTCTATCATCAAGAATGATAATATCTTCAAATACAAACATTAAATCACGTACACTCTGAGCAAGAATTGAATCTTTAGCCTCTAAGAATTCCATAATATTCTTTTCAGTAAATCTATCACAATGGTTCATAATACTTGCTAAGTATTCTACACCACCAGCTTTTGAAAAATCGTGAACAACAAATGTTGAGAATTTTTTCTCTACAACATCTTCAATTTCTGATAAAATTTCAGGGTTTGTTGTGTTCATTTCTGCAATTTTCATAGAAACTTGTTTCTGTACTTTATTAGGTAATGCAGCAAGAATTTGAGCCGATAATGCAGGTTTTAAATAAGCCATTATAAGAGCTAAAAGTTGAGGATTTTCTCCTGAAAATGTTGTTGCAAATTGTCCCGGGTCAACATCATTCAAAAAGTAAAATGGATTCGTATTAATCATTGAACCCAATTTATCCATCATTTCTGTTGCTTCATCTGCACCATAAGCATTTGCCAACAGTTTTTTAGCATATTCTGTACCACCTGTTGCGATTAGATTACTAGCTTTGAATACGGTTCTAAATTCTTCTAGTAAAACTGTCAATTCATCATCTGGAACTTTATTCAAATTGGCAATATCTAAAGTTATTTGCTCCAAAATGTTAGGATCAGTAATATGTTTTAATACTTCTGTTGCTGTTTCTGCACCTAATAAAATTAATAAAGCTGCAACTTTTTGAGAAGGACGTAGCAACTGTTTAGAACCTGTATCTTTAGGTTTAGGTTGTTGTCCTCCTTTAGCATTACGTTCGTTTTGTTGTGCTGGTACAGAATTATCTTGTGCCATTGTTATATACTTCCTTTTTTATTCTTTTATGTATGACATTAATACTTTTGCGGCGGCTTCAGGGTCAGCTAAAATCGCTTCATTTAATGTATTAATACTTTGTTCTTGTTTTGATATTTCAATATCTTGTAAAGTAGCTTGTGTATCATCAGATTCAAAGCTTAATGATGGATATCCTGAATCTAATAGTCCACTTAGTTTATCAAGTCTTAACGGTGTATCATCAACATCATCATCAGGAGCTCCTATTGCTAGGTCCTCATCTTCTTCTGGGTCTTCTAAAATGTTTTGTTGAACATCATAATGAGGAATTTTTGATACAAGATTTTTTAATAGTGTTATAGCAAATAAACCAAGAACTAAAACTACGATTGATGGTCCAAGTTTTACTGCTAAATAATCAAACATTGCATCTTTTGCGTTTTTCTTCGCTAGAGCTTCTTGTTTTTTCTTGTCATCAGATATGGCTTCAAATTGCAAGCCTGATACGGTAATTACATCACCTCTATCATAATCTACCCCAGCCGCAGATAATACAAGGTTTTGTAGTTCATCTTTCTCTGCTTTTGTTAAAATTTTATTTACAGCAACAGCAATTGTTAACCTTTTTACTGTACCCGGAGCATATACTATATGTTTAACTTCTTTCGAAACACTATAACTTGTTGAATTCTTTTCTTTTGCGTAGTTCAAGTTTTTGTTTGGAACTCCGGCATTAGGATTTTGAGGTTGTTGTTGAGTTTGATTGTTATTAGGGTTTTCGTAATTTTCAATCTCGCTTTGTGTACTTGTTAAAACCCCTTCACCTTTTTCGTCTAGAGGTATATATCTTTCTATTGTTGCTTTTGCAGAATTAAAATCTATATCAGCATTAACTTGAACTGATACATTTCCACGTCCCACGATTTCTTCTAAAACTGTTGTAATTTTTTTTGCAGTGTCTTTTTCTACACCTGATTTAAAAGATTCCATATCATTAGAGTTTTTAGAAGTTTCGTCAGATAAACTGTTTCCAAATTGGTCTGTAATAAAAACTTTTTCAGGAGTTAACCTTGGTACAGAATAAGCAACAAGATTTTTTATAGCTTTTACTTGAGAAGCTTTAAGTTTATAACCTGAATCAAGTATCAACATTACAGATGCAGATGGTATTTCGTCTTTATCTTCAAATATAGAACGTTCAGGTTGTGCAAGCTGTACTCTTACACTTTTAACTCCTTCCATTTTTTCAATAGAACGAGTTAATTCCCCTTGAAATATTCTTTGTTTTGTTAAATTGTTTTTAAAATCTGTTGAACCAAGTTGCATATTATCTAATAATTCAAATCCGGGGTTAGAGTTTTGAATTAAATCGTTTTCTGCAACATATAAACGCATTTCGTCTTTTTGACTAGCAGGGACTAATATAGTTTTTTTATCGTCAGATATTTTGTATGAATAACCATTCTTTTTAAGGTTTTCTGTAATTGTTGCAACATCAGATTCTGCTAGGTCTGAATATAAAACTGTTAAGTCAGGTTCAAAAGATTTAACAATAAATATTGTTGAAAGGATAACAGTTGCCAACAATAGGACAATAAGCCCAAAACGTTGAGGAACATTAAGCCCCTTCCACAATTTCTTCATATCATTAAATAGAAGTTGAAAATAACTTGAATTCATTTGTATTTATTTAATCCTCTCCCGATTTTATACTTAACATAATAATACCTTACATATTATTACTTTTCAAGAATGTTAAGTTATCTTAATTCTAAAAATCATCATTTTTTCTAAAAGTTTACAAAACCATGTAATTTTCTTAATATTTCGTTTTTGGTACAAAATTTAAGTTGTAATCAAAGTAT
>CAKUVB010000055.1 GCA_934693215.1 uncultured Candidatus Melainabacteria bacterium | reverse complement strand
CTATAATTCTTGCTAGTATTTCTTTTTTTATATGTATTGATTGACTATTATTACCCATTTTCGTTTAACTTCCTATCTATTTCTTGTATAACTTTATCAATTGTTGCTTCTTGAATAACAGTATCATCAACTGTCACATAAGGAGCTTTTGAATACTCTGAACTATTTGTACAGAAATTAAGACAAGTGCTGCCTGAAACCTCTACATCATCACCGTATTTTTTCTTAACGATGTCAACCAAATCTTGTAATTGAGATGCTCCCATTACAAAGCAGGTAGTTCCCATACAAATTTTTACATTAACTTTTGCCATTCTGTTTTTCCTTATTAACTATTACTATACATTAATCTACATATATTGAATTGTAACTTTTTTAATATACTTGTCTTGTAATACTTTTGCAATCTTTTTGATTATATTTTTACGAATTTCTATTTCAATCGGCAAATTTGGATCATAATGTGCCTGATTTAATTTTGCACCAACCATGAAAAGAATACAATCACTATCTAACAAAAACTTTACCAAATCTCCGGCTGCGTCTTTTTTTATTTCGGTTTCATCTTCCAAATATTCGTAAGTTTTTGTTAGTGTCAAAATACCTTCTGTTACCAAATCAACCCCTTCCATATAAGAAACAGATGGCAATTTGCCTGCATTAACAAGCACAGGAGTATCTATTGGTATGTTCAACTCTCTTGATATCAAGTTAGCTGTAGTTCCACCGCTAATCGCTTTTTTACCGTCAAATTCTTTAAACACATTTGCATAATAATTATCTTTGTCCATATGATAAGGTGGGCCTGTAAACACTAAAGATTTTCTAGGCTTACGACAATGAACACACATAGCTGAGATATCATCTTTTGCTTCTCTATCAGGTTCAAGAGAGCGAGCAAAATCTACAATAAACTTTGATAAATCTCTTGTTGTTATGTATTTATCTTGATGAAGTTGATTCAAAACTGCATCAATCAAACCTTTTCTTCTTAACCCCAGTTTAAATTTATCTGACCCCAATCCTGCCTGAGTAACACCATCAGAACAAAAGATTAAACGATCGTTTTCTTTCAATTTTAGTTTATAAATATGCATCTTCCGATTTTTAAAAGTTTCCGAAGTTATTATTTCACATTCCGGCTCTAAAACTTCTTCATCTCTTATCCATAAAAACTGAGGATTACCTTCTTCTACAATCTTAGTAAACCCTTCTGAATTACAATCCATAACAGAAAATGTTGAATAACTAATCTTTCTTTTCTGACACACAGGAAGCGAATTCATCATTATTTCACAAGCTTTTCTTATATCTGAATCTGCCTCAATAAATTTTAGAAGCATAGTTGCAGTCATACTTGCTAAAATATTCGCTTTTACGCCACTACCTAAACCATCTGAAAGTACTGCCAATAGCCTATCAGTTTCAGGATATCTTTTCGACACATAATAATCACCAAAAGTATTTTGGTTATATTTTTTTTCTTGTGTACAAAAGATATCTATAAACATTATTCAGAATCCTTGTCATCTGTTGTGTAATCATCTGCAATCGTACTTAAAAGCAATTCAGTTTCAACCATGTGTTCACCTAGAAGAATTGCTATCTCTTGTACTTTTGCAATATTTTTACTAATTACCTCTTTTGCTCTTTCAGCAATTTTTTCTCTATTTAATTCTGATTGAGTTACATCAGTAATTATTGCACCAACGATTTCTTTTTCTTCAATTATAAAAATATTTATATCGTATAATTTGTTTCCAACAACATAATGCTCTTTGTGAATATCTTTCCCTGTTTTTAGAGCGGTCGTTAACAAATCAGAGAAAGGTATTATTCTATCAATATCTGCACCATTTACACCTTCCGGACGTTCTGAAAATACATCGTACATTTCACCTGTAAACATTTTCATAAACGCATCGTTTGATTCTAATATTTTATTTTTATTATCAATCATAACCATAGCTGAAGGCATACATCTAAGCATTGCTGCGGCTTTTCTTAAAGCTATTTTTCGCATATACGAAACACACATCGAAGGTTCAGCTTCACCGGCTAAAATTGCACAAGCCAATTCTCTACAAGTTTGGAAACCACAACCACCACAATTTAATTCATCTTCTTCATTGTGTTTTCCGATACGTTCCATCGTTTTCATTATTTCTTCGTGTTTAAATTCTCGCTTTTTGATATCAACAGCTGAGTAATCCATTTCTACAACTGTTTTTGGAGTTGCAGGAATATTCTCTCTCTTTTTGAAATTATTCAACACATCAGAAGTTTTTAGAATTGTAGATTTGCACATACTAATTCCAGGCCCGTTTATACAACCACCATCACAACCTAAAGCCTCAAGAAAAATCTTTTCCTCTAATCTTTCAGGGTGAAGTCCGTTTAAAGCTTTGTCTAAACTATGCAATGTACAAATATCTAATAACTGAACATCTTTTTCTATCCCTGCGAATTTTAAGGTTTCATTCATTCCACCTAACACAGGATATAAAGCACCTTCATTTGCTGAATTCGGAACAAAATCCTCATCAGGCAAAACTTCTATTTTCGCTAAATCAATATATGATTCTTTTATCCAATAATTTAATTCATCAAACGTCAATGCGACATCAATCAAATCAGAATTTTTATCAGACTCATTTTTCTTTGCGATACAAGGCCCTATAAAAACAACGCTTATATCTTCTCCATACTGTTCTTTTAACATTTTTGCGTGAGTCAGGGCAGGAGAAGCTACCGGAGTAATATATTTTGCATATTCAGGTTTATAATACCTTATGTAATCAACTATTACGGGGCAAGCACTTGAGATAAAAAGTCCTTTTTCACTCTCTTTTATTAGCTTTGCTACCTCTATTGAAACCTCTTGAGCCCCCAATGCAGTTTCGCTAACATCTGAAAATCCGAGAGCCTTCAAAACTGTTATCATTTGTTGTTTTGTATAATCAAAAACACTTATCCAACTAGGAGCAAGCGAAACAACAACCTTTTTACCTGTAGCAAAAATTCCTTTTACTTTATCAACATCATAACGAATTCTTTTTGCATTAGAAGGACAAACCGTTACACAATGACCACAAGCTATACACCTATCAGCAAGAACTGATGCACTTCCATCTTTTATTTGAATTGATTTCACATAACATTCTCTTACGCACTTATAACAGTCGTGACATTCGTTCTTTAAAGTATAAACCGGTGAGAGCTTGTTTCCCATGTTATAATTCCTCTAATATTTTCTTGAGTTCCAAATAACTTATGTTACAGTATTCTTTACCATTGATTATAATTATCGGGCCTTTTTCACATTTATTAGTACATCTTAGTCCAATAAGTTCAATCTTTGAATCTTCTTTATGTTCGTTTATGTAATTTTCAAGTGTTTCTATGTTTTCATCGTTACCTCTTGCATAACAAGAGCTACCCATACAAATTTTAATCTCGTTCATAATATTTTAGCTTTCAATGTGTGTATCGTCAATAGTTAATTGTACAAAATGACCAATTAAGTTTTCATTCCATACATGAATATCATCAGGAACATCTAATATACATTGTGTAAAATTCCATATATATTTTATCCCAGATTGTATCAGAAAATCAGCAACTTTTTGAGCCTGTTGATGAGGCACAGTTAAAATTGCAATCTCAACCCCTAATCTTTGAGTCAAATCAGGAAGTTTACTGATATGAAAAATTTGTTTATCATCAATACTGATGCCTGTTTTTAAATCATTACTATCAAACAAAGCAAGAATATTAAACCCGTAATAGTCAAAATTATCATTTTTAGCCAATGCAAGCCCTAAGTTACCGGCACCAACAATAAAAACATCTTTTGTCTTGCTAAATGTTAGCTTTTTCTCAATAACTTCTTTTAATTCCTTTACAGAATAACCAACCTTACATCTACCTTTATATTCAAGTAGTTTTATATCTTTACGAATTTGAGAATCATCAATATTCAAAAGCTTTGACAACTTCATACTAGAAACATATTCAATTTCCTGCTCTATAAAATCTACCAAAACACAATGATATAAAGTTAAACGGCTTATTACTTTGTTTGAAAATCTATCTACCATAATTAAAGTTCTCTTAAAAAAGAGCAAGGAGAATACTCCTTGCTCTTAATATTAATCAAAAATTATACAACACCGTTATAAGCATCTGTATAAAGTTGTTTGATTTGTTCCATTAGAGGATATACAGGGTTAGCACCTGTACATTGATCGTCAAATGCTAATTCAACTAATTCGTCTAGATTGTCGAAGAATTCTTTTTCGTCAACACCAAATTCTTTAATAGATTTTGGTAAGTTCAATCTATCCATCAAGTCATCAACTGCTTTGATTAGCAATTCAACTTTTTCATCATCATTCTTACCACCTAAGCCAAGTTCATCAGCGATTTGTGCGTATTTAGTTTTTGCACAAGGGAACTTGTATTGAGGGAAGATTGCTTGTTTTCTTGGTTTATCAGATGAGTTGAATTTGATAATTTGTCTGAATAACAATGCGTTAGCTATACCATGTGGAACGTGATACATTGCACCAAGCTTGTGAGCCATAGAGTGGCATAATCCTAAGAATGAGTTTGCAAATGCCATACCAGCAATTGTTGCAGCATAGTGCATTTTTTCTCTAGCGATAGGATCGTGAGCACCTTCTTTGTAGCTTCTTTCTAAGTATCTGAAGATTAATTTAGTAGCTTCTAAAGCATTTGAATTTGTAAAGTTTGTAGCCATACAAGATACATAAGCTTCGAAAGAGTGAACTAAAGCATCAATACCAGAAGATGCTGTCAAACCTTTTGGCATACCATCAACGAAGTTAGGGTCAATAATAGCCATATTAGGTGTTAAAGCATAATCTGCAATCGCATATTTTACATGAGTTTCGTCATCTGTAATAATAGCGAAAGGTGTAACTTCAGAACCTGTACCTGATGTTGTAGGGATTGCAACCATAGTTGCTTTTTTACCCAATTCAGGGATACGACAAATTCTTTTTCTGATATCCATAAATCTCATAGAGATATCTTCAAAGTTTGTATCAGGTTGTTCATACAATAACCACATAATTTTAGCTGCGTCCATTGGAGAACCGCCACCTAATGAAATGATTACATCAGGTTCAAATGTGTTAATCATAGCCATAGCTTGATTAATTGTAGATAATGTTGGATCCGGTTTAACATCAAAGAAGATTTGATATTCAATTCCGATATCATCTAATACATTAACGATGTTATTTACTGCACCAGAATCAAATAAGAATCTGTCTGTTACGATAAATGCACGTTTTTTACCTTGAAGTTCACGTAGAGCTAGATCAGTAGCACCTCTCTTGAAGTAAACTTTAGAAGGAACTTTGAACCATAACATGTTTTCTCTCCTTTCAGCAACGGTTTTGTAGTTCAATAAGTTTTCAACGCCAACGTTTCCTGATACTGCGTTGCCGCCCCAAGAACCACAACCAAGAGTTAATGATGGTTCTAACTTAAAGTTGTATAAATCACCAATACCACCTTGTGATGATGGAGTATTAATCAATACTCTACAAGTAGGCATTTTTTCAGCATATTTATCAATTCTTTCTTGAGATCTAGCATCTGTATAAAGAACTGCTGTGTGACCTGCACCACCTTTGCTGATAAGTTCATAAGCCATTTCAGAAGCTTCTTCGTAGTTGTTAGCTTTGTACATAGTTAAGATTGGAGATAATTTTTCTCTAGAGAATGGATCTTCCCAATCTACTTTTGGTCTTTCTGCTAATAAGATTTTTGCATCTTCAGGAGTTTTGAAACCTGAAAGTTCAGCAATTTTATGAGCACTTTGACCAACGATATCAGGGTGAGCTGTACCTCTTTTTGGATCGATGAAAGGTAATGCTATCATTTTCTTTTCATCTTCTGCACTTACAAGATAAGCACCTCTGTATAAGAATTCTTTTTTAACTTCTTCATAAACATCTTTAACAACAACAACTGATTGTTCAGATGCACAAATCATACCGTTATCAAATGTTTTTGACATAAGAATTGAAGAAACAGCCATTTTGATATCAGCAGTTTCATCAATTACTGCAGATGTGTTACCAGGGCCAACACCTAATGCTGGGTTACCTGATGAATAAGCAGCTTTAACCATACCAGGGCCACCAGTTGCTAAAATACAATCAATTGATGCGTGGTGCATTAACATGCTTGAAAGCTCGATTGATGGAGTATCAATCCAACCGATAATATCTTCCGGAGCACCAGCCTTAACAGCAGCTTCCAAAACTAATTTTGCAGCAGCTATTGTGCTGTTCTTAGCTCTAGGGTGTGGTGAGAAGATAATTGCATTTCTTGTTTTCAAAGCGATTAATGATTTAAAAATAGCTGTAGATGTAGGGTTTGTTGTTGGAACAATACCAGCAATTACACCTAAAGGTTCAGCAACAATTTTTATACCGTTAGCTTTATCTTCTTTGATAATTCCACATGTTTTAGCATTTTTGTGTTTGTTATAAATATATTCAGATGCAAAGTGGTTTTTGATGATTTTATCTTCTAAAACACCCATGCCGGTTTCTTCAATAGCCATTCTAGCTAGAGGAATACGAGCTTTGTCAGCTGCAGTTGCTGCAGCTTTGAAAATTGCATCTACTTTTTCTTGTGAAAATTTTGAAAAGATACGTTGAGCCTTGTGAACTTTTTGAATTAAGATTTCTAAAGCTTCAGGGCTATCAACCAAAGAACCTGCTGCCAAGTCTTTTTCTAACTTTTCAACTTTTGAACTTTTAGTTTTTGGCATTTTTAATCTCCTTTTTATTACCGTTTCTATAAAAGTATTAAGTTTTTGTTTATTGTGATTTTTACACTTATTAAATATCGTACATCTAAAAATTATTATGTCAAAGGGTATTCTTGTAAATATTGAGAATTGTTGATAAAACTTTATATTTTCTTTATACCAATAATTTTGAAAAAAACGACATATATCGTTACAAAAATCACAATATACTCTCACAATAAAAAAGAGCCAATCAAATCAATGATTAAACTCTTTATACTTAATTCAAAATTATTTTTGACATTTGCAACGATTTGGCTTGTAAATAGTGTTACCACTTTTTACATATTTTGCAAGAACTTTTTTACCATATTCTTGTTCAATACCACCATATACATTTATACCACGTTGTTTAAACTGTTCAATCCAATTTGGTTTATATCCTTCATCAAAACCTGTAATCGCTTCAACATCTTTTGAGTAAACACCAAAATATACATTCTTTATACCTGACCACATTATACCGCCAACACACATTATACAAGGCTCAGCAGTTACATAAATACTAAGATTATACTTTGATAAATCATAAGTATTAAGCTTCTTTTGTGCTAATCTTATCGCATTCATTTCAGCATGATTTGTACAATCACATGCCGGAACTACATTATTTTGAGCTTTTGCTATTAAATTACCTTTGTCATCATATATCGCTGCACAAAACGGGCCACAATGTTCACAAAAATGTTTTGGAGTTTCGTTTTGAAGTCCAAGTATAATTTTTCTTGCCGTTTCATACTGAGGTTTTGTTATAGGTGCATTTGACGTTATATTACCATACTCTGACGCATAAGCAGACACAGAGGTTAATACACATAAACAAACCAAACAAATTATTTTTTTTAACATACTAAAGCCCTTTTTGTTTCCGTTCTAAAAGCATTTTTATGATATCTTTTTTATATTCAAATTCTGATTTCTTTTCTTTGAACATTCCCTCTTTACCACCTTTAAGGTAACTTTGAATCTGTCCGGCGAGTTTTGCTTTATCAATATTTTTAGCAAAACTTTCTATCATATTATCTTCATTATTTTCGTTCATAACAACCTCGATATCTTCAATTATATGAACATTAAATAATATTTTCAAGCATAAAATTTTAAGATACAAAATCGCTTAACAAATGATAATTTTCAGGTTTTATATGTTCTTTGCTAACATTCAATGCTTCTATAACTTCATTATGATTAGGAATTTTATGATTTATTGCTCTATCATACAAATTATTCCAATATTTAATTCTTGCAGATTGAGTCATATCAGCATCTTTATAATTTATTTGTCCTAATTTATTATACAATCTTCTAGCAATAGAACTATTCGCAAGGATTTCTCTTGTTATTTTTATATTGCCGTAATCAATTACTCTTTCACCAACTTGATTATCTTTATTATTTATCAAATCATCATGGACAAGACCTATCTTTTTCATATTTACTTCTTTTGTTACCTTAGGCAACAATTCATCTGAATATTCTGCAAGTCCAATTCTTTTATTTGGATTAATATAATGGATATCAATAAAGTTTGTTTTCTCTAAAGGTTTACCTGCTGAGTGTTTCAAAAACATAATAATATTACTTTCAGGTAATATTCCATTATACTTTGCTTGATATTTCGTATTTGCATTTACAATATTTTCAAATTTTTGAATACCATTTTGATTATTAATATCATCATACATCTTGATTAAAGTTTCTTTATACAAAGCACGTTCAGACTCTGGAATAACTTTTGTTGGAGTTGCTTCAATCATTTTATTTAATTTTGATACAAATTCGCTTTTTGGTACTTTTGTCATATAACTCTTTAAAAGTCCTAATATAGCATCATTTTCTTGTTGAATAATTTTTTCATCTTTAAAAGAAAGTAATACTTTTGGGTGCATCAACTGTTCGCCTTCTTTATTCAAAATTTCAAACTTGAAGGCATTTTTGAATACACCTTGTCCCAGATATGTTAATCTGGCATTTTGTCCGTGAGAAATAACCCCACTTTCTTGCATCAAAAATGTCATCTTCTCAGATAATACATCATTAAATTGTTTTATTATATCTTTTTTAGGAGTTAATTTTTTTCTCATATCAGATATAATTCTAGGAACTCTTTCCGGCTGAATATCAATTTTAGCAAGCTTTGGTAAATATGTACCGATAAAGTTTTTAACATTCAAACCTTGTGCAGTTTCTAGTTTTTTACCCTCAAAGCTTTGTAAATCTTCACTTATTGTAGAAAATACTTGATTTAATCTTTTAGCAATTTCTGTACTAGACAAATTTGTACCCTTATTTATATGCAAAATATCTTTTGGTATTGTACCTATAATTTGCCCAGCCTCTTTTGTTGCATTAAAAAAAGTATCAAGAGCTTCTGGATTTTGATAAATACATCTTTTAAATATTTTTGTAATTCCACTATATTGAGCAGTAGCATTTGATACTGATGATATTAAACTCAAAATATTAACTCCTTAATTCTATATAATATATAAAGTAATTTAAGGAGAAAAAATTGCCTTTTTTAAATATTTTCTACATGAACGGTTCGTTGAGGGAAAGGAATTTCTATTCCAAGTTCATCAAATTTTTCTTTAATTCTTAGATTAAACGCACGTCCTACTTCCCATTGTTTGATAGGAACTGTTTTTATACGTGCTTTTATAATTATTGCAGAATCCTCAAAAGAATCTAGACCAAATATTTCTATTGGTGCAAGAATATATTGTTTTACATCAGAGTTTTTTCTAAAATCTTCATCTATTTCTTTTAATACATTTATCACTTCTGCTATATTTTCTTTGTAAGCTACACCTATATCAAACAAATAGTAAGAAAATTCTCTTGTATAATTTGTAACTACATCAATCATTGCATTTCTAATATAATGAACTCGTCCTTGCAAATCTCTTAGACGAACCATTCTTATATCAGCTTTTTCAACAACACCTTGTTTATCAGCGATTTCTACGTAATCACCAACCCTTATTTGACCTTCCAACAAAAGAGATAGACCTGTTATAATATCTTCAAAAAACCTTTTTGCACCAAGACCAACGGCAACACCCAAAACTCCTGCTGCTGTTAATATTGGACGAATATCAATACCAAGATTATTAAGAATAAACATTACTGCAAATATAGCAATTACAGTATCTGCTATAG
>CAKUVB010000054.1 GCA_934693215.1 uncultured Candidatus Melainabacteria bacterium | reverse complement strand
ATTTTTGTAAATTCACCTAACAAAAAATAATTTGTTTGAGTTTTATACCAATATGATAAAAATAAGAATTGACAAAAAATCAACATTTCTACCTACAAAAATTTCTAGAGGAACTACTCCTCAACGATTAGAAAAAAGTATTGAATTAAACTCGAAAATTTTAAAGAGTTTAAAATATGATTTTGTAGATAGAAAAATTAAACCAGCAACACTGAAATCAACAATTAAATCTGTTATTGGTAAAAATATTAATCTAAAGATTAATCCTGTTGACAATCCCAAAGAAGCGAAGTTTACTCATTACGTAAATTCTAGCAGAGTTAATAAAGGATATATTCTAGATTTACCACAAAACCCTTGGAATAATATGATAGAACAAAGCCACCTTGGTGTTGTTATGAAACAGGTGCAAAAACTATGTAATAAACTATATAATCCTAAATTTACAGTTAGAGAATTTAAGTTATTTAGAAACGAATCTGCAATGAAAGAAACAAGAGAGTTTTTCGCTGAAAATGTTTCAGAAAAACATGTATTAAATGCAAAAAAACTTGATAAATTCTTAAATGAAAAAACTCCAAACGAACAGATTGATATACTACAAATTATGCGATACAATGTCATGTCAGAACAAAATAATCACATGGCAGAACCAATTATAGATAAACAAATCGCAAAAATTGAAAACATGCATATTCAAGGCAAAAATTATGATTTAAGCGAATATAAATATGACGAAAAACTTGACATCTTAAATAAAAAACTTGCTCAAGTCATAAAAGATGAACGAACAAAACATGCTAATGAGATACAAGCAGAACAAGCAAAACAAGCAAAACGAACAAAAGTTCAAAAATAATTATTTTTGAGCATAAACAATTCTATCTAATCCCATCATATCTTTTTCTATAATAATATTTTTAAAATCTGCTTGTTCTAACAATTTATAAACATCTTCGCCTTGATTATATCCAATCTCAAAAGCGATAAAACCGCCATCATTTAAAAACTCTCCAGATTGAGGAATTATTTTCTCATAAAATTCAAGACCGTTATGATTTGCAAACAACGCACTTGATGGTTCAAAGGTTACTTCTTTCTGCAAATCTGTACCAACAGGAATATATGGAGGATTTGAAACTATTACATCAAATTTTTCACTTTTAGGTATATTCAAAAACAAATCTGACTCTAAAAGTTTTATTTTTTTATCTAACTCGAATCGTTTTACATTCTCTTTTGCAACCTCTAATGCTTTTGAAGATATATCTACTGATGTTATATCATAATCTCCACCCTGTGCTATAGCACAAGGAATACAACCAGAGCCGGTTCCAATATCCAAAACTTTTTTCATATCATTAGAGCGGAGAATATCTAACACTCTCATAACTAACTGTTCGGTTTCTCCTCTTGGGATTAAAACATTTTCATTAACAACATATTTACACCCCATAAAATCAGCAAGCCCAATAATATACTGCACAGGAATTTTAGTCCTTGCACGAACTCCTGCTTTTTCTCTGACAATTTTAAGTTTTTCATAATCTAAAGGCACTCCTCTTATTACATCTAATGCAGTATAGTTACAATAATGTTCTATCATCATTTTAACTTCTATTCTAGCTTCATTTGGGTGAATTCCACTATTCACCAATATGGCAACTATCTCCTGAATGTTCATCTATAATTTTTCCAATCTCTGTTTTTAAATCTAATCTTGATAAAGCTTCTACATCTAATTTTTCTATATTATATTTTTTACATAATCTATCGTAATAGTAAAGTTGTTTTTTTGTAGGTGCTTCTTTTGACATTTTTACATCTTGTAAAAACTTTCGTTTTTGTTTTTCAAATTCTTTTTGCTTCGCAATCAAAGGTGCTTGTGATTTTTTATAATCATAATACTTCTTACATTCTTTCAAATACAAAATTGTATCACTTCTAAACGTTTCATCATAAAGAATATCTTCCAAAAAAGGAAATCTTGAGGCTTTTACCTGTAGATAATATTCTTCATCTTCTACAAACTTGTCAAACAAATCTGAAACACTTGTTTCTAAATTCTGTTTAACTAATGCTCTCAAAAAATTACATAATGCACTTTTCTGAGTCTTATCTAAATCCAAATATATTCTTTTCTTTATCTCGTACATATATTATTTCAAAGAATCTTTAATCACATCTTGGACATTAAATTTTCTTTGAGAATTACGAAATGCTGCTAGTCTTGAATACAAATCTGTTTTTAAAGGATTAGATTGATAAGTATTCTGAGATGTTTCTTTAATCTGTTCTGTTTCAGATTTAACACCATCAATTACTGTTAAGTTTTTAAATTTATCTTTGTTCATAGGGACCTCGTATATATACAAAGTATATAACTCAAAAAAAATTGCCTTTTTTATAACATTATATTAAGTATTGTAACGATAATTTTTAAAAAGTCAAGATTTAAAAAGGCTAAATTCTGCACTAACCTTGACTTATAGCATTATAGATTTCATTTTTCGAAACATCTGTTAAAAGTGATAATATTTTAGAAATATCTTTTGTACTATAACCGGCTTTTTTCAATTTATTAATTTGTGGTGTTATTTCTGTATTATTATTTTGTGATTTATACACCATACACACGATCTCACCTTTTATACCATCTTTATAATGTTCTAAAACCTCATCTACCGTCCCCACTAAAGATTCCTCAAACAATTTTGATAATTCACGAGAAATAGCTATATTAACATTTCCACGAGCTTCTTTTATTGCTGATAATGTTTTTATAATCCTGTTTGGTGACTCATAAAAAACGACATTTGAATTATTATACTTATCTAATATCTCAATTATTTCATTTGTCCCTCTTGGCATAAAACCAATGAATGTAAAAATTTCATCTTCTCTAGGAGTTTGAGATAAAAATGTTGTAACTGCACATGCTCCAGGGAGTGCCGTAAATGAAATTTTATTTTTTATAAGTTCTTTCAACAAATAACTTCCAGGATCACATATCATAGGAGTTCCGGCATCAGAAACCAATGCAACTTTTTTACCTTCTTCAAAGAGACTCATAAAAAAATCTATTCTACTTTTTTCATTATACTTATGATAAGAAATCAGTTTTGTTTGGATATCAAAATGATTTAACAGTTTTTGTGTAATTCTTGAATCTTCACATGCGATAACATCTACAGACTTTAAAACCTCGATAGCTCTAAATGTCATATCAGAAAGATTACCAATAGGTGTAGGTACAATATAAAACTGATACTCTCTCATTGGATTAATAATCCTTACGTCCACGAGCAGCAAGATATTCTCTTATACTACCCAAAGCAGACTGAACAATTCTTGTAATACGAGAAGGTGATAAACCTACTTGTTTTGCGATATCTTTAGCTTGCATATTACGATAGAAACGATACTCAACAACAGTACGCTCTTTTTGAGGTAAAGTAGCAATCGCCTCTTTTATTAATTTACTAAGTTCTGTAATCTCTGCTTTTTCATCAGGTAAAGCAGATGGGTCTTTTATAAAGTCAAATGGTGAATCATTATCAGTAGCAGAGGCTGCTAAACCATCAATAGACAAAATTGTTTCATAAACGGCTTCTTTAACCTTACCGGCTGAAGTTGCTCCTTCTTCTGCTTCTTCTCCATTTTCAGAATCAGCTTTATGTTTCATAGAATACCATTTGTATCTATGACGAAGTTCATTTCTAATAGCCCATTTTACAGCAGTTCCCATATAAGCATCATTATATTTAGCAAGCTGTTCTTCTGTTTTATTCTTAATCATAGCTTGCACCGCAATAATACCAATACTCACGAGTTCTTCATACTCAACCATGTGGTTCGGTACTCTTCTCTGCTCTATCTTGGCAACCTTCTGGACTATACTAACGTATTGCTTAAGTAAATTTTGATTCATTTTATATCGATATTTAAATATTACCTATTGTTTATGTTACCCTGATTTGATTTATTTTTCAAGTTGTAAACAAAAAGTAAAATTTCTGCTACAGCTTTAAACAATTCAGGTGGAATTTGCTGACCTATTTCCACCATTCTAAAAACGGCTCTAGCTACTGGTGGATTGTCTATTACAGGGACATTATTTTCTTCTGCTATCCGAATTATTTCTTTTGCAATTAACTCTGCCCCTTTCATTATAACAGTTGGAGAAAGCATGGTTTCTGCATCATATTTTAAGGCACATGCCACATGGGTTGGGTTACGAACAACAAAATCTGCCTCAGCTACGGAATCCATAGCTCCTTGTTGTAACATTTGCATACGGCGTTGACGTAATGCAGATTTAACATGCGGGTCGCCTTCTTGGTTTTTATATTCATCTTTTATTTCCTTAAATGACATCTTTTGGTCTTTCAAGAACTTCCAACGAGTAACACCATAATCTGCGGCAGCAATAATCAAGAAAGCCACACAAGCTTTGTAAATAAAGTCTACAATTAATTTACCAAACTCAATCATTACCGCAAAATTATTATCAATAGCAGCAAGCATAAGAATACTTTGCAAATGAGAAGAATATACAGACCAACCAACAAGCCCTAAAATAACAACTTTTAAGATGTTCTTAAACAATTCAAAAAGAGTCTTTACGGACATAATGTTCTTAAAATATTTTGTAGGATTAAGTTTATCAAGTTTTGGCATCAAAGGTGCAATTGCAACCAACGGGCCTACCTGTATAAAATCACCTACTATTGCAATAAAAGCTGCAACAATTAACACTAACCCTACAATCGTCACAGTCGGAATAACTGCCGTTGTGAATATAAATGTATAACCTATGGAATCCAGATGTTGATTTGGTATCTGCTCATATAACGTCCGAAAAAGTCCATTTAGCATTTTCCACATCATAGGAGCCATAAGGTTTATAAAAGAGAACACAACAAGAAGCGAGAGTGCCGTAGATACATCTTTTGATTTGACGACCTGACCCTCTTTTCTGGCCCGCTCTAATTTCTGCGGGGTGGCATCATACTGTTTGTCTTCATCACCCATTATTTAATTTCCGATAGTTTAATCACAGTTTATCATAAACTGTGCAAAGAATCCATAAGAGGTAAAAATTCAGGTAATGAAACATCAACCCATTGAAAATCCTTAACTACCATTTCTTTTTGAGCAAGAAGTCCCGCAATATATAACGTCATCGCTAAACGATGGTCATGATACACATTAACTTCAGAATCTCCTTTTATTTGTTGCTTGCCTGAAATTAAAAATCCATCATCTAACTCATCTATATCTATACCTATTTTTCTAAACTCAGTAACTACTGCAGTTATTCTATCTGTTTCTTTGTTTCTTAAATCACCTGCATCTGTTATACGAGTTTCGCCTTCTGCTTGAGTTGCCAAAAGAGCTATTACTGGAAGTTCGTCTATCAAACGAGGTATATCTGCACCCTTTATTTCACAACCTTTTAAAGATGAATATTTAACTCTCAAATCCCCAACTAATTCGCCTGAAACAACACGTTCATCTAAAACCTCAATATCACCCTGCATACGTTTCACTACATCTATAATTCCTGTTCTGGTTGGGTTTAAGCCAACATTTTTAATAACTATATCAGAATTTGGAATTATCAGAGCTGATACGATAAAAAATGCAGCAGATGAAATATCTCCTGCAACATTTATATCACAAGCGATTAATTTAGATTTTTTTATACTTACAATATTTTTATCAGATTGAATATCCGCACCCATATATTTAAGCATAATTTCTGTATGATTTCTTGACAAATAAGGTTCTACAACTGTTGTAACCCCATCTGTACCTAATCCTGCTAGCAGAATTGAAGATTTTACTTGTGCTGATGCTATCGGAGAATGGTATTCTATAGGTTTTAAACATTTACCTTTTATAAATAAAGGTGCAGTTCCTGTATCTGAATAAATATCTGCCCCCATTTCCGATAAAGGAGTTATAATCCTTTTCATTGGACGTTTTGACAAACTTGCATCACCTATTAATTCAGAATCAAAGTTTTGTCTTGCTAAAACTCCAGCCAACAATCTCATTGTTGTTCCTGAATTCCCACAATCTAGGAGTGTTACAGGTTGTTTTAAAACACCTGATGATTTTACAGATAGAGTATTATTATCAATAAACTCGATATCAACACCTAAATTTTTAAAAACAGAAACAGTTGAACGACAATCAGAAGCATATAGAAAGTTTCTTATTATTGACTTGCCTTGAGCCAAAGAAGAAAACATTACAGCTCTATGTGAAATAGATTTGTCTGCGGGTATTACGATTGAACCCCTCAATCCTTGTTTTGATTCCGAAACTTTTATATCCATTATTGTACCAACTTATCTGTTTCATTAAATATAACCATATAAAAATCTGGGTGAGTCAAATCAGGATTGTCTTTCATGAATTTTTTAACATTGAATTTTTCAATATACTTATCAAGCTTAGCAACAACTTTTGGTCTATCTTGATTTGCAATTTTTAATTTATCTATATACAATTCTGCCATAACTTGAACTTCAGCCTCAGTTAAAAGAGGTCGCCCACCTATTTTAACCTCGTCAGCCTCAACCTGTTCAAGCCATTTCTTTTCTTGTTTTTTTTGTTGTTGTTCTTTTCTTTGCCCATCAGAATCTGTTGAGGCACCCATCTCGATTGCCTGTTGTTCTACTTGTGCTAAAAAATTATTAATAAAACTAAACATCTACTTTATAATAATTAATAACGGGCAAAAAGTAAAGAATATTTAATATACTTAGCAAAAATGTTTTGTTTCTGATAAAATAGTTAAATCTGAGGTTGGGGGATTATGAAAGAACGAGTAGCTTTATTTGTTATTTTACTTGGCTTAACAGCCTTTATATATATGTTTCAATACCACGTAAACACATTATGGGGCTATGTTTTGTTACTTTCATTTATGACTGTATATGGAATTTATTCTACAGTCGCACTACAACATAACAAACGTAAGTTAAAGAAACAACCTCTTAAAATTAATGAAGATTACAAACCTTTTGTATCAATAATGATACCTGCTCATAATGAAGAATCTGTTATTACAAATACTGTAGACAACATTATGCAATTAAATTATCAAAATTTTGAAATTATTATTATTGATGATAGAAGTACCGATAATACAGCAAATGTTATTAAAAATATTGAGTTAAAATACAAAGATAAAGTAAAAACTCTTATTAGAGAGCAAGAAGCATTTCCTGGAAAATCTGCAGTATTAAATGATGCACTAAAACTTGCAAAAGGTGATGCCATTCTAGTTTTTGATGCAGATGCGACTGTTGAACCAGACTTCTTAAACAAAATGATTCCATGCCTAGAACCTGCTGATGTGGGTGCTGTTCAAGCAAGAAAAGTTATCCGTAACGGTTCTTACAATCTTTTAACAAGATGCCAATATAATGAATACGTTCTTGATACGTATTTACAAGTTGGACGTGATGCAATAAAAGGTGCAGTAGAACTTCGAGGTAACGGTGAACTTATCAAACGTAAAGCTTTAGAAGATATTGACGGTTGGAACAATTACACAATTACCGATGATTTAGACATGTCTACAAGATTACACATAAAAGGTTGGGACGTTAGATACTGTCCATCAGCAGAAGTGTATGAAGAAGGAATTATTTACCTTGTACCATTATTCAGACAAAGAAGAAGATGGTTAGAAGGTACAATAAGAAGATATCTTGAATATTCAAGCGAAGCTATAAAATCCATAAAAATGTCACTCAGAGCAAAATTGGATATGATTGCATATATTACACAATTTATAATGCCACTATGGATGATTCTTGAAATTGTTATTAGAGCTTTCAAAGCTCTTACCGGTAAAGGTGTGCTACAACAAGAATTGTTCTCATCAGTGATTATTGCTATCATTACCGCTATCGGATTCTTTATGGCTATTCGTTATAGTCTTAGAAGATATGATAACCAAAAAAGGATACCAGCATTCATACAGGCTAGTTATACGGCAATATATATGTTAATAATTTGGTTCCCTATGGTTTTATTTATTTGTGGTAAAATATTATTTTGCAAGAAAGATATGAATTGGGGCAAAACAGCCCATGGGCTAGTAATGGAAGAAGAAGCTGGCCATAAAAATATAAATAATACAGAGAAGGAGTTACAGGAAGTACAATGAATATAGATGCAGTAAAAGAAACAATAAGACAAGTACCAGATTTTCCTAAAAAAGGCATAACATTTTTAGACATAACAACTGGTATCAAAAACCCTGAAGCATTACAAGCTATGATTGATTTTTTATATGATATTTATAAAGATAAAAAAATTGATTATGTTGCGGGTATTGAATCAAGAGGTTTTATATTCGGCATGCCTTTGGCTTATAAATTAAATGCTGGTTTTATTCCTATCAGAAAACCAAATAAACTTCCTGCAGATACAATAAAAGAAAGTTATGATTTGGAATACGGTTCTGATTCTATAGAAATTCATGCTGACGCAGTAGAAAAAGGTGCTAACGTAGTTGTTATTGATGACCTTCTAGCTACTGGTGGAACAGCTACTGCAGCTTGTAATCTTATCAAAAAAGCTGGTGGTAAAGTTGATTCTGCAGCATTTATTATTGAATTAACACCTTTAAAAGGTGCTGAAAAAATCAAAAATACAGGTGTTGATGTTATCTCAATGCTTAAATATGATTTAGATTAATCAATAAAAATATATTTGAACATAAAACAACCTTCAATATTTATTAATTGAAGGTTGTTTTTATTCACATAAACTATAACATACGTTTATTTAGATTAAATAACTAAATATTATATCTTACCCATTTTGGCTAAAGCCTTTAAAATACCAAAAACTGAACCTAATGTCGATACCAAAACCGCTGTAACAAACAATGTATCTTGCTTTATCCATTTTCTTGTAGATTGAAAATCTTTATGTTTTTCTGATAACAAATAAGTTTTTCCGTTTGTTCCATTTTCTAATTTATAACCGTCAGGCATTTTATCAGATATAAATTTTCCTTTATTTTTAATCTTTAAAGCTTTTTCCTCCGGAAGTTTTACTAAAACTAACGCACTAGGCATTTTCCCATCTTCAACCTTAACACTGCTTGGAAAATCTCCTAATTTATTTACAGCTTTTAGGTAATAACCTTTTGGTAATTCCTTTTTCTCATTAAATTGTTTAATTTCTTCGTCAGAAAATTTATCCTTTAACTTTTTAAAACCAGCATAAGATTCTAAATCATTTTTTAACCAAGTTTTTGATGCACCTTTCGTTCTACCCTCAAAAGTATCAAATTTAGGAGTTTCTTTTGAAATATTTACACTTGTTGAAGTGTTATTTACTGGTACTGTTGAAATATTTGGAACTTGTTTAAAATAACAACTATTATCTATCATCTTAACCTTCTTTCATATTTATATAAAAACAAAAAATTAAGGAAATTTGCCTTTTATTAAGAGATTTTTACACTTTAAAAATTTATCAACAAAAAATAAAACATACAAACAGACTACAACATACATATTTTGAGATGGTTTTAATAAAAAAAATAGGATACTTATGTATCCCTTTTTTTAACTATTAAGCTTTTTGTTGCGTCCATATACTTACTTTACCAGAGCCTTTTATTGAATCTGAACTCTGTTCTTGATTATAAATACTTGTTCCCATACTCATCGCTTTTATTTCATCAAGAATAACATTTCGTTCTTCTTCAACAATTCTTATATTATTATTTATATTTTGTGCAAGACTCACATTTCCATCTTTATGAGCAACTGCCAATTTTTGTTTTAAAAGTTTGATTATTTCATTTTTAACTTTCACAGCCTTTTCTTTTTCTAACTTTGTAGAAGTTTGCTCAGGAACACTCTTATTAAGGCTTGCTATTTGTGCATCAACATCATCAAGCTTTGAACCTGTTGTATCTATTGTCTTAATAGGATTGTATCCTACATTGTTAAATCCTGCCATTTTTATCTCCTTTCATATCCAAAATATGCTTACTTTAATATAAACACATTTTATTCAAGAGAATTGCCCCGCCCCACCACATCATATCATATCATATCATATAGGCATTATAAGTCGATTT
>CAKUVB010000053.1 GCA_934693215.1 uncultured Candidatus Melainabacteria bacterium | reverse complement strand
GTTCTTAAAAACAAAAGTCAAATCAGTGAAAGTTTTTGTTTATCCGAACTTAAAACTACTTTTTGAAAGTAATTTTGATGTGGAATTTGTGACAAAAATTCCTAAGTATGATTATTCGGTTGCATTGTCAAAATTGCCATATTATTTGGGTATGGATTTTCAGAATATTCCGTTTTCGGATAAATACATAGATGTTCCTCAACAATCTGGTATAAAATCAAACAAATTAAAAGTAGGTTTATGCTGGGAAGCGGGAAATTCTGATTTAAGAACAACAATACATCGTTCTGTTAATATAAATGAATTTGAAAAATTATTTGAACAGGATTATGAGTTTTATTCTTTTCAGGTGGGTGCATCAAATAATGAAATTAAAAAATATCCAATTATTGATTTAGGAAAAGATTTTAAGGATTTTTATGATACGGCATCTTATCTAAAATCAATGGATATTATTGTTACTGTGGATACTTCTGTTGCCAATTTATCTGGTGCTATGGGCTTAAATACATTAATGTTACTTCCATATTATGCTGATTGGAGATGGTTTGACAACGATAATACAACGGAATGGTATAAATCTGTTAGTATATTTAAGCAACGATATAAAAACTCGTGGAAATCAGAAGTTGATAGGATTATTGCTAAATTGACGGAATTGAAAAATAAGTGATAAAATAGACACAATGGAATTAGTTGAACAAATAAAACAAGCAGTAGAATTTACAAGAAGAAAAGAGTTTAAAAAAGCTGAAAAGATATATTTAGAGCTTTTAAAAACTTCTCCTGAAAACACGTCTGTATTATCTTTTTTAGGGCTATTGTATTACAATTTGGGGAATTATAAAAAAGCTGAAAAATATCTTGAAAAATCGTATAAGCTTACACCATCAAAAACTATAGTTTCATATATTGGTATGTCTAAATTTGTTTTAACTAAATATTTTTCGGCTATATCTTATTTGAAAAAAGCATTGGCAGAGAATAAATCTTATGATTTGTATAGAGCTATAATTATGTCTTTGTTTGAATGTAAAAATTATCAAGAAGCATATACTTATGCATTAGAGGCAAATAAAAAATTTCCAACAGATGAGATGTTTTTATATAATTTGGGCTATAGTTCTTTGCAAATAGGCTTATTCAAAGAGAGCGAACAGTATTGTAAAAAACTTTTGTTATTAAACCCTAAGTTGTCACTTGCTTGGTTTTTAAACGGATTACAAGCAGAAACCTTATATGGTGATGAAAAATTAGCAAGAAAATCATATCGTTTAATGGTGAAAAATGGTAACAAAGCCGGTGGGTATCTGAATTTAGCAATAAGTTATGCAAAAGATGTAAAATCTCGCAAGAAAACATATTATTATCTTAAAAAGATAGAAAAAATCATGCCGGAAAAAAAGGGTTTAAGGTTTTTGTTTGCTTCATATTATCTTTCTGCAAGACAGTTTAAGAGGGGATATAGATATTATGTTAATGTAGATAATGATTCTCAAGATGATATTGATTGGTATTCTCAATTTAAACGACCTTGGAAGGGTGGAAGTTTTAAAGATGAAATAATTTTCGTATATGGTGATCAAGGAATCGGTGATCAGATACAGTTTTCAAGGTATTTGCCATTTTTAGAAAAAAAGTTTAAAAAAGTCAGAGTAATGGTTGCTGAACCTTTATGTAGTCTGTTTAAACGCTCTTTTTCTAAGTATAAAAAAATAGAGTTTTATCCTAACGATAAGGAGTTTAAATTCCCACGTTATGACAAATCTGTAATGCTTGCAAGTTGCATTTATTATTTAAATAAAGGGTTTGGAAAAATCCCGTTTACAGATAATTATATGATTCCTGATGAAAACAAGATTGAAGAATATAAAACAAAATATTTCAACACACAGAATAAAAAAATTGGTATATGTTGGGAAGCTGGTGCAACTAATTTAAGAGAACAAATTCATAGAACATTAAATATTGAGTTGTTTGAAAATATAATTAATTTAGATAAAACAAGTGTGTATTCTTTTCAGGTAAATCCATCATTGGATAATTATAAAAAATATCCAAATCTTATTGATTTAGGAAGTACATTCAAAAACTTTGACGATACTGCAGCTGCTTTGAAAAATTTAGATTTATTAATAACTGTAGATACATCAGTTGCACATTTGGCTGGAGCATTGGGTGTAAAGACTTTTTTGATTCTGCCATATTGTCCTGATTGGCGTTGGTTTGATAATGATAAAACTACTGAATGGTATGATTCTGTGACAATATTTAAACAAGTTAACCATGATGATTGGAGTGAAGTGTTTAATAATATACTTTCGCAGTTATGATTTTGTAATATAATAAAACTTATGAAAAAGATAGTATTTGCAACAGGAAATCCTCATAAACTTGAAGAAGTTAATGATATAGCTAAAGATTCGGGTATCGAATTCATTTTGCCGGCAGAAGGGTTTAATCCCATTGAGGACGGTTCTACGTTTGAAGAAAATTCATATAAAAAAGCAATAGAAGCTTATAGAGTTTCTCATACAATATCGCTTGCTGATGATTCAGGACTTTGTATAGAGGCACTTAATGGTGCTCCGGGATTGTATTCTGCACGTTATGCCGGAACTCAAGCTGCAAAAATAGAACGAGTTTTGCGAGAGCTTGAAGGAAAAGAAAACCGAAAAGCTAAGTTCGTTTGTTGTATGACGCTTATAAATGAGAAGGGTGAACAAATTTATCAAACAACAGGTGAATGTAAAGGACAGATTATAAAAGAATCAAAAGGTGTTAATGGTTTTGGGTATGACCCAATATTTCAGCCTGATGGATATGATTGCACAATAGCAGAAATGAGTGAAGAAAAGAAGAACACAATTTCTCATAGAGCAAATGCTATGAACAATGTAATAAATTTTCTTAAATCTCTTTAGGCTTTTGATTTTCTGACATTTTGCTTGTTTTGAGCAAATAAATTAGTGGTATAACCATAAATGATAAAAATGCTAAAAGCAAAAACACATCATAAAATGCACATAATTTGCATTGATGTAGCATTTCACGATATAAAGCACCGTTTGCTTTTTTAGCAGCATAAACAGGGGCATAGTATTTAACAAACTTGTGTTGTAAATTTGCTAAATGTATTCTAAACATGGGATTGTGCCAACTCAAGTGTTCAACCAAATAGTTTTGGTAAACTTGTGAAACTCTGGTAACAAATGTTGATGACATAGCAGTTGACATTGCTGTAACAACATTTTTAAAGAATGCGTGTAGAGATGCAGCATCAACACTTTTTGATGAAGGTAAGGTTAAAAAAGCCAATGCAGTAATAGGAACAAATGCCGCAGCGACACCGATACAAAGAATTATATTAGGAATAACTATAGCTCTTAATGATGCAGTTGTACTTAATTGGCTCATCCAAAAAACAGAACCACCCATAATTATAAATCCTATAGTGGTTAAAATTCTTGGTTCTATGTATCTTGATAATTCTCCAAATACAATTAAACCTATCAAACAAACAACTGCTCGTGGAAACATTGAAAAACCGGCCATTGAAGGGCTGTATCCTAAAAGAGCCTGAACAAACATCGGAACTAATAATAATGTTGCATACAACATTATGTTAATAACAGAACTTATTGCCGTTCCGTATAGAAAATTCCTATCTTTAAATACTCTTATATCAATAATTGGTGAATCGCATTCCAATTCCCACACATAGAAAAAAACAAAACTAAATACACTAATTCCGGCAAGCCAACATATCCAAGTTGTATCAAACCAGTTAAACTGTTCACCTTTATCAAGAACGATTTGTAAACAACCCATTGCCATTGCAATAGAAATAAATCCAAGCATATCAAAAGGTTTTCGTTGCTCTTTTGGTACAGGTTTGTTGTCAGGCAAAATAAATTTGATTAATATTACTGAAATTATACATAATGGAATGTTTATAATAAATACCCATTGCCAAGACCAATTGTCAGTAAGATATCCTCCAAAATAAGGACCGGCAAGAGGTGAAAACATAGCAGCAACACCAAACAAACCCATTGCAACACCTCGTTTTTCAGGAGGGAATGTATCAAGCAAAACGGCTTGACATATTGGTAAAATACTTCCACTACCAGCCCCTTGAATAAGCCTTGCAATAATCAAAAGGTGTAAATCTGTTGCCATTATGCAGAATAGGCAACCTAATGTAAAAACTATAATACAGTATATCAAGTATTTTTTTTGTCCAAACATATTACTTAAATATGTTGTAATTGGCAACATAATCCCTGCCGCAATAATATATCCTGTAACAACAGAGTTTGCTTCATATTGAGTTGCCCCAAAATATCCTGCAATATTCGGCTGGCAAACATTTGTTGCTGAACTGGCTGCAAGAGATAAAAAACCAGGTAATAAAACAACAAGTGCAATAATATAAGGGTTAATTTTTTTTGTTTGGACGGCTTCTGACATTATTTTTTAGCCCCGTTTTTAAGCCCTTTAACTTGAACTTTCGGAACAACAGACATGCCTGGAACTATATTGTAGTTTGTAATATCCTCATCAAAAACTATTTTGACAGGAACACGTTGAACAATTTTTACATAACTACCTACTGCATTTTCTGGTGGGAATAAACTAGACTTAGCACCTGTTGCACGTTGGATACTTTCTATATGTCCTTTAAATTTTTTACCAGGATAGGTATCAATTTTTATTTTTACAGGTTGTCCTGCTTTCATATTAGTTAATTGTATTTCTTTAAAATTAGCGACTACCCAAACTTTTTCAGGAACAATTTGCATTAGAGGTTGTCCGACTTGAACATAGTTACCTTTTTCTACACTTCTTGCAGAAACTTTGCCGGATTGTGGTGCATATATTTTTGTATAGGACAAATCAAGTTTTGCTTGTTCTACTTCGGCTTCTAGTCTTTGAATCTCTGCGGCTACAGCTTCGGTTTTAGCTTGATGAGATTCAAGTGCAGATTTTAAAGCTTTTGATTTATCGTTTGCACCTTTGTAGTTTGCTCTAGCTACAGTCAAGTGAGTCTTGCTGTTATCGTATTCTTGTTTAGAAGCAATACCTGCTCTGTGCATATCAGAATATCTTTTGTAATCCTTTTGAGCAAAATCCAGTTTTGATTTGGTTGAAGTTATATCTTCGTAAGATTGACTCAAATCAGAACTTCCGACTTCAACTTCTTTTTGAGAAACTTTTAATTGAGCTTTTGCTTCAGCAAGTTTTGCCTCTGTAGAATGAAGTTTTGTTTCATAATCGTTAGGGTCAATTTCTAATAAAAGTTGCCCTTGTTTTACATCATAGTTATCATCAACTAAAAGATTTACGACCGGCCCTGCAACACGAGGAGCTACAGATATCAATCTACCTTCTACAAAAGCATCATCTGTAGATTGGAAGAAGGTTGAATGTATCGCCGTAACAATACCTGCAATTAACATACCAATTGCTAGTATTGTTGGTACAAGAACTCTTTTTTTAGAAAGTTCAGGTCTATCTTCTGATGAATGAATTTCTTCTTTTGTGTCGTTTTTACTATTTTTGTTATCTATATCTTTTTTTTCTGTCATATTTCTACCTCTAAATTTGAATATTTACAAGTTCTTCAAGGTTTGATTTGATTTTGTGAAGTGTTTGAAGGCAGTCATTAACTTCTTCTGCCGGAATTCCGTCAATACTTGCACCCCAGAGGTCAATTACTGTAGGCAGAACTTTTTCATACATTTGACGACCTTTTTCAGTAATGAAAATTTTATAAACTTTTCTTTTGTTAGAATCTTGTTGTTTTGTGATTAACCCCATACCTTCAAGAATTCTTGTTAATCTTGTTATATTAGGTCTGTCTTTAAGTGTTATTGCACCAATTTGTCGTTGATACAAACCATCATGTTCTATAAGTGTTGCAAGAATAGTAAATTGTTCGGGAGTAATCTCGTATTTTTTAGCATAAAACTTTTGGATTGCATAAGTTCTTGTTAGCTTTGCTGCAATAACAAGTCTTAAGCCTATTTTACCCTTTAGTACTTCTTCACGTTCCATAATTAATTCCTTGTGTTATTATGATAACACAAAATATTTTTTGATAGCAAGAGTTGGTTTATATGTTATGATTTACCATTTTGCAAGGTAAAGTTCGCCTTCAGAATTGAACTCAATTGTGTAGATAGCTTTTTTGTTTAATGTTTTTAAAAAGCTTAGTAGTTCATTTATTTTGATTTGTCTTACTCGATTAATTTTTTCTAAATCTTCGTTTGAGATATTTTTATATTTTTCTGTAGGTTTTATTTCTTCACCAAAAGCTAGAACAATATCGTTCTTTCCAATGTCACATTTTACGGCATCAAGAATAGCATCTTCCGAAACAGAATCTATAACATCAACAGTTCTTAGTGTAAATATTGAAAAAACTTCAATTGCACCGTATTTGTTTTCTGCAAGTTTTGCAAATTTTTCAATTTGTTCATCTTGTTCTATATGGTTTGAATATCCTGGATTTAATAGAATAAAAGTTAGAACTCTATCAGAATTAGAATTATCGGTCTTTTTGTATAAATATAAACGGTGTTTATATCCCTTGCCATCAACAAGCAATTTTTTATGAGGTTCTGAGTATTCTTCTTTTGAATATACCGCATAACAATCAGCATTTGTTGAATTTGGCAATAGAACAGTTTTTTTGCCTAATTGTTCACTAATTTGTTCAATATCTTTGTTCATTAAATCTCCAACAATGTTTTGCCAATTTTTTCAACAGTTTTGATATCTTGTTCCGGAGTTTTGCCGGTTGTTGTTAAATAATTGCCTGTAAGAATACCTTCAACACAAGTTTTTAGTGCCAATTCTTGATTTTCTTCAGATAATCTCATTCTACCGCCACAGAATCTAAGAATAGATTTTGGGTTTGCGATTTTAAATATAGCAAGAGTTCTTAAAACATTTTCTTCGTCAATTTTATCAAGATAACCTTCAAATGGTGTTCCTTCAATTGGCATAAGTATGTTGATAGGTATAGAATCAGGTTGAATTTCTGCAAGCTCAAGAGCCATTTCGATTCTTTGTTCAACAGATTCTCCCATTCCGAGAATTACTCCACAGCATAATTCCATTCCGTATTTTTTTACAAGCTTGCAAGTGTTTAGTCTATCTTGCCAAGTATGTGTTGTACATACAGAAGGATAGTAGCTTTCAGAAGTGTTTATGTTGTGATGAAATCTTTTTAAACCGGCTTCTGCAAGAGCTTTTGCTTGGTCTTCGGTTAGAATTCCGATACTTGCACAACTTCTTACTCCGTCAATTTCATTAACACCTTTTATTAGGTTAATTACTTTATTAAAATCTTCTTCGTCAGGGCTTTTGCCACTAGTTACTATTGCAAATCTATATGCACCATGTTCTTTTGATTCTATTGCAGCTTTTTTTGCTTGTTCAACAGATATTAGTGGATAATCTTCTATATCTGTTCTGTAGTGTGAACTTTGAGCACAATATCTACAGTTTTGTGAGCATTTGCCGTTTCTTGCATTCACAAGAGAACAAAATTCAATTTTATCTGACATGTATTTAGATGAGATTTCTAACAATTCATCTAAATCTTTGTTATATAAATCTAATAATTCTTTTTTATCTAAAACTGCTTGCATTTTATATTCCTTTGTTTGTGTATTTATTATCTAGAAACAAAAATCTCGTTCACCGTTTTCTATCTTTTTGAGATTTTGTTTGGTTATTTCTTTTATTTTTTCACTATCAATTAACTCTGTTTCTGAGCTTATAAGGGTTTCTCCTACTTGTTTTGTTTCTTTTGATGCATAATCTGATAAATATTCTTTTAAGGTAAGAATAGCATTAGGGTGGCAGAAATTGTGAATATTTTGTTCTTTGCAGATTTTCATAAATTCATCACCTGTTCTACCTGAACGATAACAAGCCGTACAGAAACTAGGTAAATATCCTAATTCCATAAGCCATTTGATAATCTCATCAAGTGGACGTCTGTCTGTTACATCAAACTGTGCAGAATCTTCAGCATCTTCTACATCGTCAGCATATCCGCCAACACTTGTTTTTGAACCTCCACTGATTTGAGAAACTCCAAGATGAAGTACTCTTTCTCTAACTTCTTTTGATTCTCTTGTTGAAATAATCATTCCCGTATAAGGTACCGTTATTCTCAAACAAGCAACTATTTTTGCAAAAGTGTCATCGTCAATACCGTTTTCAAAACTTGATGGGTCGATATCATCAGCTTTTCTTATTCGAGGAACACTAATTGTATGAGGTCCAACACCATATACAGCCTCTAAATGTTCTGCATGCATCAACAATCCTGCAAATTCGTATTTGTATGTTGAAAGCCCAAAAAGTACACCAAGCCCGACATCGTCTATTCCACCTTGCATAGCCCTATCCATAGCTTCTGTATGGTAGTCATAATTATGCTTAGGTCCTGTAGGGTGAAGTTTTTCATAGCGTTTTTTGTCATAGGTTTCTTGAAACAGTATATATGTTCCAATACCGGCATCTTTTAGCTTTTTATAATTTTCAACGGTTGTAGCTGCAATATTGACGTTTGCACGTCTTATAGCACCGTTTTTATGGTGTATGCTATAAATTGTCTTTAATGATTCCAAAATATATTCAATAGGGTTGTTTACAGGGTCTTCTCCTGTTTCTATTGCAAGACGTTTATGTCCCATATCTTGTAGAGCAATAACTTCTCTTTTTATTTCTTCTTGTGTCATTTTTTTGCGTGGAATATGGGTGTTCTTTGCGTGGTAAGGGCAATATACACAACCATTTACGCAATAATTTGACAAATATAAAGGTGCAAACAAAACAATTCTGTTCCCATAATATTTTTGTTTAATTTCGTTTGCTAATTTGTAAATTTCTTCGTTTTTATCTTCGTTTTGACATGCTAAAAGAATAGAAGCTTCTCTATGAGTTAGCCCTTTCATTTTGCGTGCTTTTTCAAGTATAGAATCAATAACCTCTAAATTGTTCTTGTTATCCTCGGCATAGGCTAAGGTTTCTTTTATTTCGCTGTCAGAAATAAATTCTTCAGCATTTTTTGATTTTGGATTATATAACATAACTTCATGGTATTACTTTAAAGAAAAAAGTAAAGTTGAAACCGGAAGTCTATTTATTAACACCACCAACCACTTTTCCCCGGAATTATTCCTAGAGGGGTTGATGTGTAAGAAGAAATATATGTCCCTGAATTAAAACCAAATCCATTGTTAAAACCAAATCCGAATAGTCCGCCCCCAAATAATGGGTTTGATACGAATGAGTTTGTAATAGCAGATGTTAATGGAGCCCAAGTTGTGTCAAATCCGGCTGCATTGAGTCCAACATTTATCTTTGAGGCATACGCAGGGTCTGCCCAAGATGAAAAACCACTAGGACTATCAAGGTTTACATATAGTGTGTTAAATGGGTCAATACCGGCATTGAACATAGACCTTGAGGTTAATGCACCAAAAGCAATATTTGTTGTGTTGTACAGTCCCATAGCTACGCCATTCCAGACTGCATTTGATACAGAACTCATATAAATATCCTTTTATTGTTGTATGTATATATAAAGTATATACTCGAACAAAAATTGCCTTATTTCTGGTTGTATGTTACAAAATCTTAACATTTCAGAAACCCTAATTATTCTCTAACATAACTCTTATATGAATTTTATAGGATTGACAATATTATTTGAGAGTATAGAATAAGATATAAAAAGAGTTAAACTTAGAAAAGTTAACGTAGTAATACATGAAGAAAAGGAGATTAATCTCATGGCACGTGAAAAGTATGAACGTACGAAACCACACGTTAACGTCGGTACAATTGGCCACGTTGACCACGGTAAAACAACATTAACTGCTGCTATTACAGCTACATTAGCTGCTGCAGGTCAAGCAGAACTTAAAAAATTCGATGAAATCGATGCTGCTCCTGAAGAAAAAGCTAGAGGTATAACCATTTCTACAGCTCACGTAGAATACGAAACAGCTACAAGACACTACGCACACGTAGATTGCCCGGGCCACGCTGACTATGTTAAAAACATGATCACTGGTGCTGCTCAAATGGACGGTGCTATTCTTGTTGTTGCTGCTACAGAC
>CAKUVB010000052.1 GCA_934693215.1 uncultured Candidatus Melainabacteria bacterium | reverse complement strand
GAAGAATATGTTGCAGATGTTATGAAAGATGTTTCTATTGCAGATGTTCAATTAATTATGCAAAATCTACTAAAAGAACGTGTTGCAGTAAGAGATTTGAAAACTATTTTAGAAACAATCAGTGTACATGCAAAAGTCAATAAAAATCATGATTACCTAACCGAACAAGTTAGACAAGCACTTGCAAGAAATATTTGTAAGCAAAACCTTGCAGATACCGGTGAATTGTTAGCGATTACACTTGCTCCTGATGTAGAAACAACAATCGCAAAAGGTGTAAGTCCTGACGGTCAAAATCTAACTCTTGACCCAGATTTTACAAGACGACTACTTGACACATTGAATACAGAATTAGAAAAAGCTATTACGACAACGGGAAATCAACCTGTTATACTATGCTCGTCCCCTATTCGATTGGTATTTAGACGTTTAATAGAAAGAACCTATCCTCAAATTGCAATTATGTCGTATAATGAAATTACACAGAATGTAAAAGCAAAATCAGTAGGTTTAATAAGAGTACCTGTTAATAAAAGATAGAAAGGTGAAAACATGCGTGAATTATTAAAAAAGAATCAGATTGTAACTATCGTTCCACATGATTTTAAAGATACAAATAAAGGTCAAATTACAGAAGTTTCAATGGAAGGCTTCAAAATGAAACTTAAGTATGTACCAAAAGGTTTGATACAAAAGCATATTTGCGATTTTTATTCATTAACCGATAACGGATACTTATATTTTGAATCATATATAAGAGAACTTGATGGCAATGTTGTATCTATCGCAAACCCTAAAAAACATAGATTCTTACAACGTAGAAAATTTACACGTATTAAATTCTTAGAGGATTTACAATTAGAACACGAAGGAACTGTACATAAGGTTCATACACTTGACTTATCTGCCGGTGGTATGAAATTAAAAACTACAGAAAATATTAATATTGAATATGAATACAATGTTACTATTAAATTAAACGATGAAATCGAAGTAAATTGTAAATATCAACTTATTAGAGTCGAAAAATTAGATGATGGAACATATACAATTTCAGGACGTTTTACAAATTTAAGTAATGTTGACAAAATGTCACTTGTACATTTCTGTATGAAGAAAAGTATGGAAAACGATAACAAATAATGTCAAAAAGAAAAAAAAGAAAAAAATCAGAATATTATAAACATAGAAGCAGCTATTTTAGACGCTTTTTCTGTTTATTCTTCACCTGTACCAATGTTGTGCTTATAGGTGTAATTTGTCTTATAAAACATTGGTCAATCGATTTTTATTCTGTAAATGATGCCTTAAGACATATATTCCCGGGAATTTTATTCTTAGGAACTCTTGGTTGGCTTGCTGGGTTAATCCTTGATAATCCAAAGAAAAAACTTGTTATTGATTACAAAGATTTGATATACGAAGAATTAATTAAAGCAAACGCAAGAATTTCACCAGAAGAACTTGAAAGAAAATTAAAACTTGTAACCCAAAAACACGATTCTGAAGATGGAGAAGAAGAAACTGAAAACTTTGCTTTTGAAGATGCAGATTTTAATTTAGGAGAATCAGAAGTTGACCTTTAGAAAATTGATTCGTTCTTCTTTTAAAAATATTCTTTTTACGACTCCTTCTCATGCTCAAAAATTCTTTTTGTTCAAAAAATTCAGGCATGTTTATAAATATGATGTTTCAGAAACAGATACTCATTCTCCACAAGAAATGTTATATAATGCAGAGTTAAAGGCCTCTAAAATATACGGAACAAAACAAACAAAATTCCTCACAAACGGATCAAGTTCCGGTATTATTGGAGCAGTATTATCTTGTGTTAATGAAGGTGATAAAGTTTTAGTATGGAGAAACGCACATAGATGTCATCATAATGCAATAAAACTAGCCGGTGCAATTCCTGTATATTACGATTTACCACTTAACGAGTTTGGAGTAACTACCGCTTTTACTAACCCTGAAAAATATATTGATGAATCAATAAAAGCTATAATTGTTACTTCACCGACTTATGAAGGGTATGTTTCTGATATAAAAAATATAAAATCTGTTTGTGAAAAATTTGGTACATATTTAATTGTAGATGAAGCTCATGGAGCTTTGTACCCATTTTCTGATGAATTACCACAAACAGCTATTCCTTATGCAGATTTTACGGTTCAATCACTGCATAAGACTGCTGGTGGACTTAATCCTACTGCGTTGTTACATGTAAATTGCGATATTGAATTAAAACTCGATATGATTACAACTACGTCACCATCTTATCCTTTATTAATGACTATCGAAAATAACATTAATTATCTTGCTTCAAAACGTGGCAAAAAAGAAATTAACAAACTAATCAACAACTTAAAAGAATTGCGTAAAGCCCTTACTGATTATCAATTTGGAAGCGACGATATAACAAAAATCTTAATAAAAAAAGAAAGCTTAACAGGATATGAGCTGTCCGAAAAATTATACGAGTTAGGTATTGAAGACGAAAAAACAAATGAAGTATCAACAATGTTATTAACAGGAATAGGGACTAAAAAAGACAAACTTGAAAAACTCAAGTTTGCCCTTAAAAAAATCTCTAGAATATAAACTATTAATATTCTAAATTCATATGTGAGAATTGAACAATTTTATTTTTACCACGTTTTTTTGCATTGTATAAAGCATGTTCAGAATATCTGATAAGAGTGTTTGCATCTTCTGTAACATTTTCCATACAAGGGAATGTTGAAATACCACCAGATATTGTAATAGGGTGTCTTTCTTCTTCACCTGCCGGAATGAATTCAAACTTTTCAACTTCTCTTCTAAATCTTTCTCCAAAAATAAACGCATTATCTTCTGAAGTGTTTGGTAATATAATAAGAAATTCTTCATCTCCGTAACGAGTAACAATATCTTCTTTTCTTGCAGCTTCAGCTAACATACCTGAAATTTTTTGTAAAAGAATATCGCCCCATTCATAACCGTACATATCATTGATTACTTTGAAGAAATCTAAATCAAATAATATGCAAGAAAGTTTTGTTCCATAACGTCTTGCTCTTGAAATTTCTGCCTCTAACTGTTCTTGAAGATATTTTCTATTATGCAATCCGGTCAATTCATCAGTTGTACTAACTTCATTCATTCTATTTTTGAAATAGCTGATTTTTAATAAAGATTTAACACGTATTTCTAACTCTTTTTTATTTACAGGCTCTTTTATAAAATCATATCCTTCGGCTCTTATAATTGCATTTTCAGGAATTTCACCAATAAATAATAGAGGACAAGTAAATTTAGTTGTCATAAGTACGTTGTTAAGATTTTCAACATTTTCAGGAATTATCAATGCCGGATTAAGAGTAGAAAATTCTCTCATTGTTTCAGGAGATTCAACTCTTACATCAATATCATCTAAATCTACTAATAAATCTTTTATTTTACTTTCTTTATTTTCGCTATAAATAATTATATTTGTCATAAAATGCCCTCTTTTCGGGAAGATTATACCATAAGATTAAAAACTGCACAAGGTTATAATAGGTGTGGTTTCTTTTTTTTCAAAAAGTTATGATGTATTATGATAGAGATATTGTGAAAGGATATTTGATATGACAAAGTATGAATTAAATCTTTCGATGGAAGAATTAGAGAAAAGAACTCACAAAGATTATTTGACGACAAAAAAAATGCTTGAGGTTGATGCACCTGAATATTTGGCATTAGATGATGGTGACAAAAAAGCTTTGGTACACTTAGTAAAAGCCGGAAATGTTTTAGAAAAAATTAATAAACAATTAGACAATCATCACAATTTACCTTTTGAATCCTTTTTGAACGAAGAAATAAAAAAAGGTAATAAACAAGCTGAACTTACAAAAATTCTTTATGATGCTCAAAAAGGTCTATGTGCAATAGATAGAGAATCAAATATTATAGAACTAGCTAAAGGAATTCATGAACTTGCAGGAAAAGGAGTTTATCCTGAAGATTTATCAAAAGATGAATTCCACTCAATTATTATAAATATGCTAAAAGAAAACAAAGTAGAAGAAGTAAAAACTATATTGAATCAACGTTCTGTGGTTGAAAGAAACGGCAACGAATTAAAAGCAACAGACTATATAGACAAGTTTAAATCAGATTTTGAAGCAATGGCATCTGAATTAGAAAAGGCTGCTGAAACCTCTACAAATAAAGATTTTAATGAGTATTTGCATCTTCAAGCAAAAGCTTTAAGAACAGCTGACCCTATGTTAGATGCTTATGCTGATAAAAAATGGGCAGAACTTCAAGATACACCTTTAGAATTCACTATAACAAGAGAAAACTATTCAGATGAACTTACGGAAACAGTTATAGAAAACGATGAATTGAAACAACTGCTTGCACAGAATAATATCACACCTGTTGCTAAAGACTTTTTGGGTGGACGTGTTGGTATAGTAAATAAACAAGGTACAGATGCGATTTTAAAAGTAAAAGAGTTCTTGCCTATTATGGCTCAAAATATGCCATTTAAAGATGAATATGTACAAAACATTTCTCCTGATAAAAAATCTAAACAAACAATGGTAGATGTAGACTTGGTAATGGTTGCCGGAGATGTTGGTGCTTTTAGAGCAGGAATTACACTTGCTGAAAACCTCCCAAATGATGATAAATTATCAATTTCTATTGGAGGTGGACGCAGAAATGTATATCACCGTCAAATAAGACTTATAACAAGTGAAGATGCAAAGAAAAAAATGCAAGAACGTCTTGATGCAATCTTGAACAAAGAACAACATAAATATTACAATGATGAAGCTGACCATTGGTTTACTGTTGGTCACGAAAATGCACACTCACTTGGACCAAATTCAGGTACAGAAGCTTTAGGTAAATACAAATCAATTATTGAAGAAAATAAAGCTGATATGACATCTTTAGCAATGCTTGATGTCTTAACAGAAAACGGTATGTATACACCAGAACAAAGGAACGAAATAATTGTTACCTATGCTGCTGATAATATGTTAAAGTCAAAACCTACGTTATCTCAAGCTCATAGAGTTCGTTCTGTTATGCAAAACTATTTCTTCTTAAAAGAGGGAGCTTTTTCAATAGATATGAATGGCGTTTTAACAGTAGATATTGAAAAAATGGTTCCAACAGCTAAGAAAATGCTTGAACAAATTATAAGAGTTCAAATCGATGGAAATTTTGAAGAAGGCGAAAAATACGTTTTAGATAATTTTATTTGGACAAACCAAATGGAAACAATGGCTGAAAATATCAAACGTGTTTCTAAAACTTTAAATGGTAAAGTTGAATCACCTTTAGCAGACAAATTATTAAGTGAATAGTTTATATTTACAAAAACGACAAAAGAGTGTTCTATTTTAGACACTCTTTTGTACTATATAATAATATAATGATTTATATGTTATAATTTTTCTGTACACATAAATAGAGGATAATTAATATGAAAATTAGAGCTAGTCACATTTTAGTTAAAACAGAAGAAGAAGCTAAAAAATTATTAGAAGAAATCAAAAATGGTGCTGATTTTGCAAAATTAGCAAGCGAACATTCTATGTGTCCTTCAGGTCGTGATGGTGGAGATTTAAGATTCTTCGGTCGTGGAATGATGGTTAAACCTTTTGAAGATGCTGCTTTTGCTCTAAAAAAAGGTGAGGTTTCAGAACCTGTAGAAACTCAATTTGGTTGGCACTTAATTAAACTTACTGATATTCAAGAATAATGATTAATTATGATTTAAAAGAAATGGGAGTTGACTATTTATTAGTCAACTCCACTAATAAATACTTATTAGAATATGTACCGATAGAAGAAAATTCAGTAAATAAATTAACAGGTTTTACTGGAGATGTTGGTGATGCTTTGGTTTGTCCAGATGGGAAAATCTTGCTTTTTGTTGATTCCAGGTTTCATATTCAAGCTGATTTAGAAGTCGATAAATCAAAGGTTGAAGTTGTAAAACTTAAACTTGGTCAAAATATAAACGAAGAAATTTGTTCAAGAATAGCTAAAAACAGTACTGTTGGTGTTGATTTAGAAAAAGTATCACAAGCAAGATTAGAAGTATTAAAAGCATTTTTAAATGTATTAAATTCAAAAATAAAAGCATATTCTTCAAATGAACATTGTAGAACTGGTGAATATGTAAAAATAGATTTTGAAAACGAAAAATTATCTAAAATTGAGGATAATATTTTAATAACAAAATCAGAAGAATTGTCATATCTTTGTAATATAAGAAGTTTTTCGTTTAATTATTCAACAAAAGTTGACGGGAAATTACTTATTATTGATAATAAGCCTTATCTTTTCACAGATTACAAAGGCAATGAACTAGATTATACAAGACCATTAAGTGAATTCAAAACTTTTATATCAAACTTAAATTGTCAAATTAAAGTAGATAAATCTTCAGTTAATGCGTTAGATTATTCATTAATAAAGAATCCTGTACCAATAAAATCACCTGTGAAACAGATGAAAGCAGTAAAAACTGATGCTGAAATTAAACATATGGAATATTGTTTTGATATGACAGATAAAGCTTTGAAAGCTACTCGTGATTGGATTTATGCTACAGATAATATTACAGAATATGATATTGCAAAAGAACTGGAAAATAATTTTAAAAAATTTGGTGCAAAATCCTTGAGCTTTCAATCGATTGTAGCAATAAATCAAAACTCAGCATTAGCACATTATAACAAATCAGATAAAACAAATGTGATGAAAGATGGGGATTTAGTTTTGATAGATTGTGGTGCTTATTACGAAGGCGGTTTAGCTACAGATATCACAAGAGTTTTTGTTAAAGGTGAACCTAAAAAACTACAAAAAAAGGTTTATACAACAGTATTAAAAGTATTTCTAAACTGCTTCAATTATCAGATGACATCTCAAACTACAGGGTATGAGATTGATAAGTTGGCTCATCATATTTTTGACTCTAACAAAATCAATGGATTTGAGTTTTCTCATGGTTTGGGACATGGGGTTGGAATAGGTGTACACGAAGCTCCACCAAACTTGAGCAAAAACGAGATTGCAAAAACTATCATTCAAGAGAATATGTGTTTTACAATTGAACCTGGGCTTTATAATGAAAAAGAATTTGGTGTAAGACTTGAAAACACTTGTCACTTGAAGAATGGTGAAATAGTTTCTTTTGCAAAAATGTGTTTTGAAAAGAAATTAATTGAGTACAACTTATTAACAGAATACGAAAAAGATATACTTGCAAATTTTGAGGTTATTTAATGGAAATTACAAGCGTAAACAATGAATTAGTAAAAGAAACCGTAAAACTTCAACAAAAAAAATATAGAGAAAACAAATTTTTACTTGAAGGATTTAAAGCCGTAGAGGAGGCTCATTTATCGGGACTAAAATTTGAACGAGCTTTTGTAGAAAAAAATAAAAAAGGAAAATACTTGTTTCTAAATTGTGAGGTAATAGAAACTAACGAAGCTGTATTAAAGAAAATTTCTACGACAAATACACCTCCTGAAATCGTTGCAGTTGCATATCAAAAAGAAAATAGTTTTGAGAAATTAGGGAATAAAGTCATTTTATTAGAAAATATCAGAGATTTAGGGAACTTGGGTACAATCATCAGAACCGCCGTAGCTTTTGGTATTGATTCAATTGTTTTGTATGGCGAAACAGTAGATTTGTACAACCCCAAAGTTGTTCGCTCTGCTGTTGGTAATCTGTGGAAAATCAATATTGTACAAATAAAAACTAAAGAAGAATTAAACAAATATTTTTCTGATTATGATTGCTACGGCACACTTCCTAAGGCTGAAAATAGCAAATATTTATCAGATATTCAATTTAAAAGTTCTAAAAATGTAATAATGTTTGGTTCAGAAGCCGATGGTTTATCAGAAGATTTAAAAAATTTCGCTACAGATAATATAACAATAGAAATGAATAAAAATGTTGAATCTTTGAACTTAAGTGTTTCTGCAAGCATTGTAATGTATAAACTATCATTGGTGTAACAATTTATTTACAAAATCTAAAGTTTTTCTGCAATAATCCGTTAAACAAAATATGAGTAGTATGAGTATCGGATTAGTTCAGTCAACATATACATTTGCATTTTCTTTTTCCTCTATGGATTCAGAAGAAAAGGAAATTATAAAACGTCTAATGAGCTATGGAATTATGCCATCTGGGGATAAAGCAATAGATAAAGCAAAACTTCGCCAGATAGAAGAAGAAAAAGCTAAAACTGAAACTACGCCTACAAATAAATACCATACAGTAAAACAATCTGAAATTGAAAAATTTGTAGAAAATAAAAAAGGTGCAAAAATTTTAGGCGAATATAATAAATTAATGATTAATTATAAAAAATATGCGTAAGTCTTTCGAAATATAGTTAGTACTTTAGTTCGTGATATAATTAATCTATGAACATTAATCAAGAATTTGATACAATTGCTGCAATATCAACCCCTTTGGGTATGGGTGGTGTTGGTGTTATTCGAATCTCGGGTGACAAAGCTTTTGACATTATAAAAAAAATATATAACAAGCAAAATTTTAAACCTAACACGATTTCTCATGGTTGGATATTAGAAAATTCCATAAAAGTAGATGAAGTTTTAGTTTTACCATTTTTTGCACCTCATAGCTATACTGGTGAAAATGTTATAGAAATTCACTGTCATGGTGGGGTAAATATTGTAAAAAAAATATTGTCACTATGTTTGAATGCTGGTTGTCGTCCCGCAGAGAAAGGCGAATTCACGAAACGAGCTTTTCTTAATAAAAAAATGGACTTATCTCAAGCTGAAGCAGTTGCAGATTTAATACATTCTAAAACTCAAGATTTTGTTTCGATTTCTGCAAAAAATCTTTCTGGGGTTTTGGCAGAAAAGATAAAAACTATAAGAAAATCTATAATGGACGTGTTATCAAGAATAGTTGCAGGTATTGATTTTCCTGAAGATGTAGCAGAGCCGGAATATTCATATTTAGCTGAAGAAATTTCTAAAAGTATTTCTTCAATAGAAACAATCCTAAAATCAGCATCTACATCAAATATTATGCGACAAGGTGTTTCTGTTGCGATTGTAGGACGTCCAAATGTTGGGAAATCATCACTATTCAATACTCTTTTAAATCTAGACAGAGCAATAGTTACAGATATCGCAGGAACAACAAGAGATGTTCTAAGAGAAACTTTAGACTTTGGTATCCCTGTAACCTTAATTGATACGGCTGGTATAAGAGATGATGAATCTGTTTCTAAGGTAGAAGAAATAGGAATTGAGTATTCAAAACAGTCTTTAGATGAGGCTGATTTAGTATTATTCTTATATGACACCTCAAAAGGAATAACTCCTGATGATGAAGTTATTTGGGATTTGGTTAAAAACAAGAATAATATCAGAATCGCAAATAAATCAGATTTGGTAGAAAATAGAACCTCTGATGCTTATTATATTTCTACAAAAACAAAAGAGGGTGTTGATGAAATTAGAGATTTAATCAAGAATAAAGTTTGTGACATAAATCCTGAATCCTTAGAATTTGCGACAAATACCCGTCAACAAGAATGTTTACGTCAAGCTAAAACATCTCTAGAAATAGCTTTGGAAGCAACTCAAAGAGAAGAGCTTCAAGACTTGATATCAATAGATATCAAATCAGCTTTACTTGCACTAGATGAATTAACAGGAGAAGTTGTAACAGACGAAGTTCTAAATAATATTTTTGATAATTTCTGCATCGGGAAATAATATCAAAAGAGGTATTATGACTTTAGAAGTTAATAGTAGAGATGTCTATATGAAGGGGATAGATGCCAGTTATCATTATGAAGGATATAACGAATTCAAAACAGAAGATTGTTAATAAATAATTACACAATTCTTCCGTACATTTTGCCGTTTTGTATTCTTTCTAATTTCACTTGTTGTAGTGTATTAAATTCGTCTGTACCATTCTCTACAATAACATTAATATAATTCTCTGTAAGCCCTTTTAAATTCCCAGTATGTTTGTCCGGACGTTTTTCAATGAGAACTTCTCTTGTTGTTCCAAGATTCCTTTGTAAAAATTCATTCATCTTTTCAGTAGAAATTTGTTTGATAATCGTTGCACGTTTTTCTTTCACT
>CAKUVB010000051.1 GCA_934693215.1 uncultured Candidatus Melainabacteria bacterium | reverse complement strand
TATCAATGCTCAAATTGCTAAATGTTATAAAGAAGTAACAGGTTCAGATTTGATGGGTGATATTTCAGCTAATGGTGATAGTGAAGTTGTAAATGGCTTTAAACGAACAATTTCTTTTGGAACTTACGAACAAGGTGCTGCTGATGAAATCAAGGCCTATATGACTGGTGACAGATTGCAGGATAAAGCAGCAAGAACATCTGCTAAATCATGTGGTGGTTTCTTGGCCGGAGGTACTTTAGGTACTGTTGTTGGCGGAACAAGTGTGGGACTTGTTAGTGCTCTTAAAGCGGCAAAAGCTGGTAAAGCTATAGGTGGAGCTAAAGGTGCAATTGCAGGTGCATTAATTGGCGGACTAGTTGGTTCTATCGCAGGTGCATTCTTCGGTAATTCTTCTCCAGACAAGAAAAATATGGAAAAAGTTTCTAATTATTAATAACCTAAATTAATTAACATAATTTACGAAAAAGTCAGACTGAAGAGTAATTCAGTCTGACTTTTAGTAAATACTTTATTTCTTATCTGTAGTTCGTAAATTGAAGAGGGTAATCATATTTTTCTTCGTTACTTCTTAAAAGCTTGATTACTTCTTGCAAATCATCTTTGCTTTTTCCTGTAACTCGAACTTGATCACCTTGTATTGATGCTTGAACTTTTAGTTTCGAATCTTTAATATCTGCAACGATTTTTTTCGCAAGTTCTTGAGTTAAACCTTTTTTAAGGTTATAAACTTGTCTTACATTACCGCCTAGAGCATTTTCTACAGCTTGAGCATCAAGAATTTTAATGCTTAGTCCTCTTTTTACAAGTTTAGTTTGCAAAATATCATAGATATTTCTAAGCTTCATATCGTCAGAAGTTGTAATAGTAATTGATTTGTCTGAATCAAGTTCTATATCTGAGTTTGAATTCTTTAAATCAAATCTTGATTGCAAATCTCTTTTTACTTGATCGACTGCATTTAAAAGTTCTTGTCTGTCGAATTCTGAAACAATGTCAAAACTACTGTCTTTTGCCATAGCTATTTCTCCTCATTATAGTTTGTAATCTGAATAGGTGTTTTGTATTTGGCTTGATTATTTGTTATCAAATTAATTACATTTTGCATTTCTTCTTTTGGACCAGTTACTTTTACACCGTTCGCATGTATATCTGTTTTTACTTTTAGTTTTAATTCTTTTATATCATCTTCTATCGCTTGTGCTATATCTTTGCCCATACCTTTTATAAGGTTAAATACATGTTTAACTTCACCACTTATGGCATTCTCTACAGTTTCTATGTTGTTAATTGTAACAGATTGTCCGTCTGTGCCTAATGTGTCATTGAAGGTATCGCAAATACTTTTAATTCTTTTTCTATCAGTAGATGTAATAGTAATTGTACTATCTGGATTTAATTCTATTTGCGTATTGTTTAGACCTAGCTTGTAGGTAGATAATAAATCTTTTTTTACGTAGTCTACTGCGTTCATTAAATCCGCTCTATCAATACCGGATACAATATCAATACTAAATTCGTCTGACATGATTTGCCTCCTTAGTTTCGTTTAATTCTATCATAAATTTTAGCACTTGAAAAATAAAAACTAAGTTTTATAATGAGTGTGTATTTTACATTAAATAAAGGGTTTTTATATGAGTATTTTTGAAGCAGGTATGATGATATGTTTCGGTGCAAGTTGGCCTTTTCAAGTTGCTAAGACTTATAAAACAAAACATGTAAAAGGTAAAAGTATATTGTTCTTGTGGCTTGTCGAACTTGGTTATGTTCTCGGAATGATACACAAGGCTTTGTATAGCTGGGATATTGTATTCTTCTTATATCTTTTAAACTTTGTTCTTGTAGGTGCTGATATGGTACTTTATTATATATACAAAAACAGAGATGAAGAAAAAGTTATTATTTTAGAACGTGATGTAGAACAAACTAATTTGATAAAAGTACCGGTAAGACATTAAATATTTTTTGTAATCTAATCCCATTTATATCTATAGAGTGGCCGTTTTGTGATTTTTACATCTCATATAAAAAACATTCTACAAAATGATTTGGTTCGATTTCTTTTAAAGATGGTGTTTTTATAGTACAAATTCCGTTCATTCTTTTAGTACATCTTGGGTTGAATCTACAACCTTCAATTTTCTCTTGTATATTTGGTGGTTGACCATCTATCGTATAAAGTTTTTGATTATTAGTATTATTAGCTGGTAATGCATTTAATAATGCCGTAGAATATGGGTGTAATTGTTTTTCAAAGAATATTTTTGATGGGGCCTTTTCAACGATTTGTCCGGAATACATAACATTTATTTCATCAGAATATTGTCCAACAAGGTTGAGGTCATGTGAAATTAATAATATTGAAGTGCCAAGATTTTCTTTGATGTCATTTAGAATATTCATTATCTGAGCTTGAATTGTTACATCAAGAGCCGTTGTTGGTTCGTCTGCTATTATCAATTCCGCATTTGTAGCAAGAGCCATAGCGATTATCGCTCTTTGTTTCATACCTCCTGAAAATTCGTGAGGATACATTGTTAGCTTTTCTTTCGGGTTGGGTATTCTTACAATATTCAAAACTTCAATAGCTTTTTTTATTGCATCTTGTTTTGATAAAGAATTATCTTTTAGTATAACTTCTAATAACTGGTTTCCAATGGTATACAGTGGGTTTAATGATGTCATAGGGTCTTGTGGTATTAATGCAATATTTCGACCTCTAATATTTTGTATTTCTTTTTCTTTTATAGTTAAAAGGTCTTGATTCCTAAAAAATATTTCGCCAGAGGTTATAATTGCATTTTTAGGAAGTAGTCTTAGAATACTCATTGCAGTCATACTTTTTCCACAACCGGATTCTCCTACTAATGCTACCATTTGTTTGTTTTCTATTTTTAACGAAATATTATTAATCGCTTTGAATATTCCGGATTCAAGACGAAAAGACATTGAATAATTTTTTATGTTTAACAAACTCATACATTAATTATACTCAATTTAATATAGGTGTATATTGATTAAATGGAGTATTATTTATTGTTGAAAGTTGTTTGTAATAGTATGGATATATTCAAGAATTTGAGAAAAATATTCAAGACTGGAATCCCCATTTAAGATAATATCCATATCTTTTCTTGAAGGAATAATGTATTTTTGTCCGGCAGATAAGATGTATTCCCAATGTTTTAGAGCATTTTCCATATCCTGATTACGTTCATCTCTTGCTCTCGTTAAGAATCTTCTTCTTCGAACCTCTAAATCTGTTTCAATATAGATTTTTATATCAAATAAATCTTGTATACCTTCATACATTGTTGCCATGCCTTCAACGACAATAATTTTTTGAGATGGCACAAATTTTGAAAGAGGAATTGAAACTCCTGTTCCGTTAGGAAGGTATTCAGGACTATAAATATCTTGTCCTTGAGAAATTTTTTCTAAATCAGCTCTAAGAGTTTCTAATTGGAAATTTTGAGGTGAATCAATATCATACCCGTTATCTCTCAAGTTATCAAATCCACCATATTTTGAAATAAGTTCTGAAATGTCATTGAAATAGTTATCTGTTGTAAGTATTGATACAGGTAATTGGAAATTGTTTATAACATTTTCAATCTCTCTACAAATAGTTGATTTTCCGGAAGCTGATTCTCCGGTTATTCCTACTAAAAAACGCTTATTAGGGTTGTTAATAAGACGTTTTGAAAAACGCGCGATAAAATCGGGCTTGATATTTATAAACACAGGTACAGACGCTTTTTTATCATAGGCAAGAATTTGTTTAAACTTCGTCTGAAGATAGAACGCAAGTAATTCTCGTCCTGTTTTCTGGTTAAAATCGGGTTTATATATTTTGTCTTTTGCGTGAACCTCTTGTGATATTAAGTCAGAGATTCCGTCTGTTGTGTTATCGTTATTCATACTTTGCTTTTCTTAGTTTGTATTATTACATAATACACAGGACATAAAAAAATTTCCAGTGGTTTTTTATAAAAATTCATATTAATAGATAATTTTTGTATTATTATGTAGTTATGAATAATAAAATTTTAGTAATAGATGATGATAGAGCAATAAACGAGTTAATAAAAGTAAATTTAGAACTTGTTGGATATACTGTAGTTCAGGCTTATGATGGTATTGAAGGTTTTGCTGTTGCAAAACAAGAATTGCCTTCTTTGATAATTCTTGATGTAATGATGCCTGATGTAGATGGGTATACTGTTGCACAGAGAGTAAGGTTAAATCCTGAATTAAAAAATACTCCTATATTGATGCTAACTGCATTATCACAGTTGAATGATAAAGTAAAAGGGTTTGATATAGGTGTAGATGATTATTTAGTAAAGCCTTTTGAAATGGAAGAGTTAAAAGTCAGAGTAAGGGCTTTGTTAAAACGAACAAAACAAATACCTGAGTCCGTTGCTGTAAAAGAATTATTAAATTATAAAGAAATTACTCTTTTACCTGAAACTTATTCAGTTAAAATTAATGATAATATTGCAAAATTAACTCCAATAGAGTTTGAGATATTTTATTTGTTATTCCAAAATCATGGAAATATGGTTTCTTCAGCAAAGTTGTTAAAAGAAATTTGGGGATATGGCCCAGATGATGATGTCGAAACTATAAGAGTTCATGTTAGACATTTAAGAAGTAAAATCGCCAAAATCTCAGGTGATAAAAAATATATTGCTACAATATATGGCGGTGGTTATAAATTGGACATATAATTCCTTCAAACGAATGATTAGTTTTTATTGAAAATCAACTATTATCTAATAGTACAGTACTATGTCGGAGATATGTTATGAAAAAAGTTATTTTAATTGCATCAATGTTGTTATGCTCAGGTGTTGCATTTGCTGATGGTAATGCTTTTACACCTTTAAATTTTGATGAAGCACCAAGTATTTCATCATTGCAAACTAAACAAGCTGCAACAGAGTCAGCTGTAAAAGCTACAAATGTTCCTCAAGCAGAAGAAGCTTTGGGTAATGGTAATATCCAAAATGCGATTCTTCAATTAGATAATGCTCAAGTTGATATAAGAAATGATTTGTTAAATTTAAAAACAAAATTCGCAGATGTTGATGCTCAATATAAACTAGTAAAAAATGAAAGAAATGCATTAAAAAAACAAATTAATGCCGTACAAAAAAGAATTAATGCGATTGATAAAGCAAAAGAAAAAATCAGAAAGAATATGATTTAGCTTGAAATATAGTTTATAACTAAAATAGAACTCTTTTTTAAGGGTTCTATTTTTTATTACTTAAATTTTCTTAATAAACTAGCAAAAAAATATTTCTTTATGTGTTTATGATTAAGAATATTTATGTGTGTATAAAAGGAAATGTTATGAAATTAAATTTGTTCAACCAAGTTACTCCATCTTTTAGAGGTCGTAGAGAAGATAAAAATACTGTTCAACAGCTAAAACAAGATAATAATTATTCGTTAACAGAGAATAATCAGATAAGAATAAACAAAGCTATTGATAATCTAGCAAATGAAAAAGGTGAAAAGAATGTAAAATTTTTGCTTGATGTCGCTGATGGATTGCAATATGGAACAAATATTGATTTAGGCAAAGAGGCTAAGAATAATTGGAAAGAAAGGTTACATGAAGCAGCTAGCAAATCTTTGAGTATGTCAGATCCTATAACACAACAAAAATATACTCCTGAATTGACTCGAGTCTTTTCTACGCCAAAAGGGTTGTCTAATGATGAAAAAGATATTTTAAAATCAAGAGAAAGTATTCTTTCTCGTCTTGATATGAAACAATTGGAGAATGAAAAGAACCCAAATATTAAAAATGTTCAAAGTAACTTGGATTACTTCATCGCATCATCAGAAACACCAATTAAACAAAAGAAATATATTTTAAATAGACTTGATTTCTTTTTGAGTCCTGATTATAAAATCAATCCACAATTAAAAGATAAAAAAACTCAAGCTGCAGCTGAAATGATTAATGATATTGTAGTTGATACGAAAGAATCAAAAATTCCTAATACAAAAGCTATTAATCAAAAGCATCATGGTATGTGTGCAGCAATTTCAATTGCTAGAAAATTAGCATCTTATGAATATAAACCTCAATATGTAGATAGTGTAATGTCAGAGTTAGATGATTCTGATAGTATAATGGTTTACGACAAAACCAGATTGGGACAAGGTGTAAAAGTTCCTGTAGAGAAGATGCCTGTAGATTTTGAAGATGCAGATAATAAAGGGTATCGTATTGTAGATGCTTCAACTACTCATTGGATGCATATTGCTGATAGTTATAATGGTAAGAATGAATCATTCTATATACCATTTGATGCAGAAAACTTTGATGCAAGTAGGGATAATCATTTTATGAATCCAATTAATAATCCTGACTATGCAGATAAACACAGATATTATCAAAGTTTATTATTAGCAAAAGAGACAATTGGTAATGTAAAAGCATCAAAATTGAAAAAAGATATAAAATATTCAGATAATTCTCGTTCAAAAGATAGTGATATTGAATATCTTCAAAAAACAAATAATTTAATTAAAACCAATATTAAAGAAGCTATACCAACATTATCTAATAAAGAACTTCATAACACTTTGTCAAAGGTTATGTCCTTACAGTCTGAGAATTCTTCTGATATAGATAATGTTAAAGATGGAACTAAAAAATATCACTTTATTCCTAATGAAGAAGATATTATGAAGGAACGAAAAATAAAAGCATTTTTAAAAGATACCTTCAAAGATAGAGTAGATGATAAAAAACTTGATGAGAATGTTTCAAATATTAGAGAGCTTACAGAGGAATCTTTAGGTATTCAAACTAAACTAAATCCTTCATCTTCTCAAAGTAAAAATGTTTCTAGAGCAAGAAGTTTGTATGAAGCTGCTGCATCATATCGTAATGCTAATTTAACAGCACTAAATGATAAAGATTATAAAACTGATAAAATGATAAAATATAATATTCCTGATGAAGAAACAATAGTATTAGATACCATAGATAAAACTATGAAACATATTGAAAAAACAGGAGATAAACGATATATTAATCATTTCTCAGCAATATATGGTACAAAACCGACAGAAAAAGATACACTAGATTTGTTAAAAGTAGCTCATCAAAGTGTTGAAGGTTCTGTAACCGCTTATTTGGATATGGCTTATAAAATGTTGGGTATGGGAAACAGAAAAGAGGCTTTAAAATCTGAAGTTATAGGTATGAAAACCGTAATGCAAGCCGGAGATAATGAACTAGTTAAATCTTCATCATTTTCTTTGGGGCTGAAAGATGCTGATAAATCAAAAGTTCTTAAAGAGTATGATAAGTTTGAAAAAGTTTTATCAGGAAATCCAACAGAAAAACAATATAATGAAGTCTTTAATAAGGTAGGTTATAAGAATCAAATGCAAGCTTTTGCTGATGCTTTCTCGATGGTAAATGGAGCTATGAATGATTCTAATAATCCTGTAAATAAAGAAATCATAAAGAACTTTAATGAAGCAAATGGAATAGAAGGTGATGAAGTAACTCAGCAATCAAAAGATACTTTGCAAAAAATTGGTATGCAATTCAATCAGATTTCTAAAAACTATTCGTTTATTCGAAGTTCTTTAGATATTGCTGATGAAAAAGGTAATATAATCAATACTGCACAACCTTATAATAAAGTTATAGAAGCTATGGAAAGTAAAGGAGATATTGTTTCAGAAAAAGAAATGAAGCAATTGAAAAAACATTTCGATAGTATAGACAAACTTCGCTCTCAAGACGAATTTTCAAAGAAACAAGGTAAACTTTCTGATCCAACTCTTTATAAACTATCTAAATCTGAAAAAGAAACATTAAAAAAGATTGATAAATCAATAAATAAAATGTATTCAGAAACGAATAAAGAATTAGCTTTTGTTTTATCTGAAATAAGAAAACCATTAGAAGAACATGTTAGAAAAAATGGAATGGAAAAAGGAAGCTTCTGGAATTCGCAAACAGGTTCAGGGCTTTATAACGAACAAGAAATCAAAATTCTTGAAATGATGACTGACAAAAGATATAGGTCTACTGATAATATAGAAAAAGCTGTAGATAAAATAAAAAATACGGAACATTCAGGCGTTACTTGTACTTCTGTATTCCACGATAGAATGGGTGGACACGCTCAATATGTAGCTGAAATATCTCAAGTTAATGACAAAGATGTATTGTTCCATGATAATTCTTGGGGGGCAAGAGAAAACGAAAATACTTGGGTCGATTCAGAAAACGTTCGCCATACGGATTATAGTGATATAAGAGGCGGCGAAACCGGATATATTACTAATGATAAATATAGAAATGGTAATTATATAGAAGACTTTATGTATAAGCCTGGACATATTTCTCCTAAACATATCGAAAATAAACAACTCAGAAAATTGTCAGGTTCAGATTCAGATTATAAGTTCCAAATGTTAAATAGTACATTGATACCAGGTAATGATGGTGAAATGAAGGATTTGGCAGTAAAAATGAAATATAACATTTTTCAACCTGATACTGAATATATTCCTGATTTGAAATCTTATGCCTCAAAAATGACTCAAGCTGAAATAAAAGCTATGATAAAAAGGCATCAAACAGCCGGTAATAATTTTACAAATGTAATGGATAATATTGATAAACGAATTGAAACAACTAAATTCCATAAAGGTATTGATTCTGAAGAAGATTATAATTCTTTAAGTAATACTGATTCTGTTAAAGTAACTTTTGAAAAAGCTGCATTATTACGTTCATTCCCTGATGCTGCCGATTGGAAAAAATTAGCAGAAGTAAAAGATGTTAAAGATATAGATGAGTTTAAAAAGGCTCGTCATGATAAAGCTAGGGGATATTTTGATTATGCTTTTGCGAAAGACCCTATGGTTTTATATTATTACGCAACAAATCCAAAAATTAATAAAGTTTCGGAGATATTAAATAGTGCACTTGATAATCATAATATCAAACTAAATGAAAAACAAAAAATTGATATTGTTCATAATGTTGCAATGTATGATAAAAATGAAAACAACCAATTTGACGGTAGTTTGAAGCATACAATTGGTTTTATGGTAAATAAAACATTAAATCAGTTTGATAAAGTAGTACCAGATTCTGAAGATGCAAAACTTGCAAAACAAGAAATAAAAGAAAATTTAACTAACAGTCTTTCTGATGCTTTATATTTTAACGAATCTGATATTGATAACAAATCAACTAAGTTTAGTGCTATAGCAAAATATATTGATAAAAAATATAATCCTGAAACAAATGAAGATTTTGTTAATATTTATAGAAATCTTCAAGATATGACAACAGAAGAATTTAAAAAAGAAACAGCTGATGTTAAAGATGAAGATTTAGCAATAAAAGATTATTCAGGTTATGAAATGCTAAAACGATATAAAGCTGCAGAACCAAAGGCTAAAACTTTAGTTAGAAATTCAGTGTATCAGCAAGAGGTGTTAAAAGATATAACATTATCAGAAACTACACCAGTTTATAAGTATAATAAACTTTACAAAAAGAATAATGGTGCGATTTATAATAATGGACGTACTTTTGATGATTTATATAGGGATATGAGTAGTTCATTGATCAGTTTAGATTATGAAAGTATGTTTAATAAGTATAAAGATACAAATCTTAGAAAATATAATATCTTACCGTCTTATCCTAAGATAAATCCTCTAGGGGATAAGAATTTCCAAAAGAAACGAGATATGATAGAAGATATTGTAGTTTCTAAAACTCTCGATATTAAAAAGAAAAAATCAGCATTAACGACTTTCGGACTTTTAGAAAATTTGACAAATAGTATAAATAATTTGCCTGACGAAAAGACTGTTTCTGGAAAGCAAGCAAAGAGAATTGGTCTTGCTGCAGGACAGTTAGTATCTGACTGTATAGATGATGAATCTATGGCTAAATCTACAGCTTCTGCTATTCAAATAATGATGATGTCAAAAAGTCCATTGTTAAAAGGTGCAGATTATAAGTTGGCAGCAAAAGATTTAACTGCTCAATACAATGGTTTTATTCGATATGATGCAGCTAATAGTTTGAAAAAAGGTATTGCTCAAGATAAATATATCTTAGTAAAATCTATGGAAAATGTTATAG
>CAKUVB010000050.1 GCA_934693215.1 uncultured Candidatus Melainabacteria bacterium | reverse complement strand
CGAGCGATAGCGAAGTAATCCAGTAATACTTAAAAAAGAAAGAATATTTAGTGAGAGGTTTGGGGTTGCATAAACCACAATATAAAATAACCAATAATTTTCATAAAATAGTTATTAAATCACTCAAAATCAATACTCTCCAAACCTTCTGGAGTAAGTTTCTCTATTTTTAAAACATCATCTTTTGTATATTTTTCATCTTCTAAATAATAATAATCTTCTTTTCCGACACCTATATTTTTATTTATTTTTGAATTTGCATCATCTAATAATGAAAATTTATCACTTGGTTTAAAAGTTATTCTATACTGATTCCAATCTAATTCAGGATTTGTTGTAACATCAAATTTATTAAAATATCTTTGAGGCTTAACCTCTCCTTTTGTTAATAAAGCATCAACCTCTGCTTTTTCAACAAATCTATAAACATTTGGTTGTTGTCTTAAATCTACGTTGTATTTTGAATTTATATTATCAATCAACTCATTAGTTCCAGGTATTTTTTCTGCTATAAACAGTTTTAAAGATGGAGTAATCTTATACTGTTCTAACAAATTTAATATCGGCTGAACAGGTTTACTAACCTCTTCATCTGATTTTATTAACTTTTCAAATCGTTCATCTTCATACAATGCCCACACATTAGCTTGATTTAATGGGACTTTTTTACCTCTTTTTATTTCAATATCATAATGTGGAGTACTTGATTGAAAAACATCTTCATTTAATGTAGGCAAATTTGGACTACCACAAAATTTTGGAGAAATACTTTGTGGCTTCAATGCAGGTATTCGATTATATCTATTAAAATGAGAAAGGGTAATCATATTATTAATAAAACCTGTAAATATTTTTTTTGCTATTTTTATGATAAATTAATCTTATGAAAAAAATAGCTTTAATCAGTCACGGTTGTGCAAAAAATTTAGTTGATTCAGAAATTATGCTAGGTCTACTGGCTCAAAACGGATACGGAATTACACTTGATGAATCCGAATCTGACATAGTTATAGTAAACACTTGTGCTTTTATCAATGATGCTGAACGAGAATCTATCCATTCTATTCTAGAAATGGTAGAAGAAGGGAAAAAAGTTATTGTTGCAGGGTGTTTAGCTCAAAAACATAAAGATGAACTAAAAAAAGAAATCCCTGAGATTGCTGGCATGATAGGTCCAACCGATATTGACAAGCTTATTGATATCTTAAAGGAAATTGACAGTGATTATATTGCACGAATTTCATCAAATCCTGATTATACATACCTAGAAAATATTGAAAGACAACAAATTACCGTAGGTGCAAGTTCATATTTAAAAATCGCTGATGGTTGTAACTATAGATGTGGTTACTGCATAATCCCGTATTTGCGTGGCGATTATCGTTCAAGGACTATTGAACATATTTTAGATGAAGCTAAAAAGCTTGTGGCAAAAGGGGTTTCAGAAATCGTTTTGATAGCTCAAGATACAACGGCTTATGGTATTGATTTGTATGGCAAACCAATGCTTAAAGAACTTCTTGAAAAACTAAATGAAATAGAAGGCTTAGGTTGGATTAGAATTATGTATGCCTATCCAACAATGATGACAGATGATTTGCTTGATACCATTGCAAGACTCGATAAAGTTGTTAAATATGTGGATATTCCACTTCAACACTCTCACCCTGATATGCTAAAAGCAATGAATAGACCCGCTTTTGATTATAGAGAGCTTGTAAATAATATAAGAAAGCATATACCTAATGTCGGTATAAGAACGGCTTTTATAGTTGGTTATCCTAGTGAAACAGAGGAACAATTTGAACATCTTTACGAATTTGTTAAAGATATGAAATTTAATAAAATGGGTGTTTTCACATACTCTCGTGAAAAAGGAACACCATCATATAATATGCGTCCTTTAGTTCCTAAAAAAATCATGAACGAACGTCAGAAAAAGTTAATGTTATTACAACAAGAAATTTCACTTGAAGTAAACAGAAGTTTTATAGGAAAAACCCTTGATTGCATAATTGAAGGTGTTACTGATGACGGAATGATAATTGCAAGAAGCCAATATGATGCACCAGAAGTTGATGGTGTTGTTTATATCAAAACCGATATACCAGTAGTCCCTGGAGATATCGAACAAGTTAAAATTACAGACTGTTATGAATATGATTTGATTGGAGAAATTATTTCTTAATAGCTTTATCTAAACCGGCTTTTTTAGTTAGTTCATAGATTTTTACAGAATCAGCAGCAATTTGTTTCTTCAATTCTACAATTTGCAAACTATCTTTAATCCTTTGTTCGCCAGCTTTATAAGCCCAACTAGCTGCATCAAGCGAATTGTGATGAACCTGTTGACCTTGATGAGCCATACTTGAATTATTAAGAGTATGATTTACATAAAAAGCACAGGTCATTACGCATATTCCTGGTACAATTTTTTTAACCGCACCAACTATATTTCTATAAAGAAATTTTGCACCTTTTTTTACATATGGATTTTGTACAACTCTATTTTGTGTAAATTTGTCTGCAGAAATACCCATTATAAATTCCTTTTTTGTCTACTATTTTCATTTAATAAATAATCATAAATAAAAAAATTTGCGTATTTGTTAATAATTATTAAATTTTTCAATAACTAATCTTTCTTCAAATATTCAAAATGCAAACATAATATTTTCATGCTTAATTACTATACATTAAACTAAAACTTTTATACTAAATAATAATTATCTATATACTATGGTTGTAGTGTAATATTTCGCATTTTTTAACAAAACCTATCAAACTTCTTTTATAATGTACATTCTAGAACTTTTGTAACTCAAACTTTGGTATAGTACATATAATCATCTATTATGATGATTACCTGAAACCTTGCTATGTTATTCTAGATTAGTAAACACTAGATATTAGAAAGGGTATATGACCTATGGGAATAAGAGCAATAGGAGCTAACATAGCTCAAAAAGTAAAATCTCCATTTATACAAAAAAGTACATCTTCAAATCCTTTTGAGCACAATAGTTTCAGAGGTAAAGCTTTCAAAGGTAGTGTACTTCTTTTTTCTGATACTTTCCAAAGCAACAAAGTAAAAGAAGCTAGCAAATTAAGAATGATGTCAGCTTCTGTTGTTTCTGCAGTATCAAACTTTGGTCACAGAATTTCTCAACCAATCATTAATTTTGCAAGAAACGTGAAATCAAGTATTAACAATACAATCTCAGCAATCAAATCTTTACCTCAAAAAGTAAATGAAATTGGACATAATATGTCACAAAAGATTTCTGATTCTTTACACATTCGTCATAAAGAAGAAAATAAAGAAGGTGTAAAAATCTTAAGTATGAAGCAAATTAACACAAAAGCTTCTGTTGAAGATTTGAAATCTACTTGGGTAGAAGAAAACAGACTAGAAATGTCTAAAAAATCTGCTAAGGAGGTTGCATAATGAATAAAAAAATAAAAAAAATTATCGAAACATTAGGTCAACACGAGGACAATCAAGCTATTTCTGTATTAGAAGAATTAGGAACAAACTCTTCTGATGACGAAGTTAGAGAATTAACATCTCAAATGTTAGTTCGCAAAAATATACACGACGCATTAAAAGTTGTTATTATAAACAAAGGAAAAGGCATCAATGATATGAGCCCTGTTGTTGCTATGTCAACTATTAATGAAATTTTAAACCTTGAAAACAAAGAAGAAGCTATAAAAATTTTAGATGATACTATTAATATGCATTCTGATGAAGAAGTTAGAGAAAATGCAAAATCAGTAAAATCGCTTCTTTCATTAGCATAGAACTAGTATTTCATAGTTATATTGGGAGTCAGGCAAAGAAATTTGTCTGACTTATTTCTTGTTATTTTTACAAAAAAAAAGAGGTAAAATACCTCTTGGAATTAAGAATAGCTGGAAGTATGAAAAAGATTTAATACTCATATTAAATCTAAAAATCTAAATTTTTAAAATTACCCGACTTGCTAAAATTCATAATCTTATATTTTCACTTTTAATCAATTTTTTAAATATAAACTCTTTGTAAACAATTTGCCCAATTATTTTTTATTGTTACGATAGTAATATGGCAAAAGTTTTACTTGTATCAGATAATAAAAATTATGAAGACAGTATTAAATCAATTCTTACCGGACACGAATTGATAACTTCTCCTGACGAGATATTAGTTGTTGATATCCTCAAGGTTGAAAATCCTGATATTGTCATTTTTGACTGTGATATAGAATCTTTTGATTTAAAATCAATTTATCGCCAAATCAAAGAATTTAATGTAATAAGTATTTTAATTCTTAACCAAAAGACTGTTACAAAAGATATCCTAAATCATGCGAATATGTTTATTTCACCACCATTTTCGCCTACTGTTTTACGAGCTTCTGTAAATTCTTGTTTAAAAACTAAAAAATCATTAGTAAAACTTGCCAAATCAAACAAAGAACTCGCTAGTAGCTTATATCAATTAAACGTATTGTATAGCACTACTTCTCAACTTTCAGGAAGCTTAGATAAAGACCGTCTGATATCAATAATGAATGATGGTATTGAAAAATCTTTGAACTACAACCTACTGGCAACTTTAACTTTTAATAACCCAAAAGAACCTGTATTATTAATAGATTCGACTTACAATCCTTCTGAACGATTAGTTGAATCTTTAAAACTAAGAGCAATAATGAACTACAAATCTCGAAATTTTGCAAATAGTTTTGATATTAATATTCAAAATATAAAAGTTGAGAAAAAAGTTAAATATTCAATAACTGACTATGATTTAGAAGTATTAAATTTTGATACTTTATTATCATTTATTGATGTAAATGATGAATGTTATGGTTTTACAGAGATTTTTAGAGAAACAGATTTTACACTTGAGGATTCAACATGTTTCCAAACTATCGTTCAACAAGTTTCATTACCTTTAAAAAGTGCTATTCTTTATCAAGAAATTATTGAAACAAATAAAAAATTAGCCAAATTAGAACGTCTAAAATCAGAATTTATTTCTATTGTGTCACACGAGTTGAGAACACCGTTAACAACAATTAAGAATTCTCTTGATATTATAACAAGCGGTAAAACTGGCGAAATGTCAGAAAATGCCTTAAAATTTATAAATATGGCAAAAAGAAATGTCGTAAGATTATCCGGAATTATCAACGATTTACTCGATATATCTAAAATCGAAGCCGGTAATCTTGATTTCAAATATGTACTTGCAAAAATTAACCCAGTTATTGATTTTGTTAAAAACAATCTTCAAAGTGTTGCTAAAGAAAAAAATATTCAAATAACTTGTGATGTTAAAGACAATGATATAGATATTTTTGCAGATACAAACAGATTAGAACAAGTTTTGACAAACTTAGTTTCTAACGCAATTAAATTTACTCCTGCAGGTGGACAAATAAATATATCTTCACGCATTGTTAATGCTAAAGATATAAAAACAGAAAACTGTTTTAAACAAGATATAGAAAAACTTAATGGTGATTATATAGAGGTTTGTGTTGCTGATCAAGGCATTGGAATAGAAAAAGAAAACTTACGCCAAGTCTTTGACAAATTCCAACAAATTGAAAACTCACTTTCTCGTCAAGTAGGTGGTTCTGGTTTAGGACTTGCTATCGCAAAACAATTAATAGAAGCTCATAATGGTGCAATTTGGTGTGATAGTATTGTAAATAAAGGTTCTCAATTCTATTTTGTAATCCCTATTGCGACTAGTAAAAGTAAGTTTTTATTAACAAAAAAACAACTTATGCAAAAAGCAAGAGAAAAGAATTCAACACTTTTATCTATTAATATGAAGGCATCTAAAGATGTTATGACAAACCTTTTGAAAGAAGAAGATATCTTTAATGATGCATATTTAAACAACTCTCTAATAGAAGATAATAATGATGAAACAGCTTTATCATTAATGATTGTTGATGGCAACAAAACTTTTGCTGAATTTTTACAAAGACGTATAAAAGATGTTATGGCAGATAAATCGGAGAAGTACAAAAATTGTGATATAATGTACTCATATAAGATTGAAGGAGTATCTGATGAAAAGAATTCTTATAGTAGATGATGAACAAGATATAGTAGAAAGCTTAAAATTTGTTTTAGAAGTTTCAGGATTCACATGCTATTGTGCTTATAATGGTGAGGACGGACTTCGTATGGCAAAAGAACTTTCTCCAGACTTGATAATATTAGATGTAATGATGCCTAAAATTAACGGATACAAAATTAGTCGTTTGCTTAAATACGACAAAAAATATAAAGATATTCCAATTATAATGGTTACTGCACGTTCTCAAGAAGAAGATAAACTGATTGGTGAAGAAACTGGTGCTGATGAATATATTACCAAACCTTTTGACTTAGATTTTGTTGTACAAAGAGTTCAAGCACATTTGGAAGGCTAATTAATGGAAGTTGTTACAAATAAAACTTTAGAAAAATGGAAATATGAACTTGTAAGAGATGGACTGGTTGCATACGAAGTATTAGAACAGGCCGAAAGCCTAGCTAATGCTGAAAATATTAACATTGGACAAGCTCTGATAAATTCAGGAGTTTTGTCAGAAGAAACATTGTTAAAATTCTTAGAACAAAAACTTCATATACCTTACGTTAATCTTGATGATTATTCACTAGATGTCAAATGTCTAAAATATATCAGTTTCGCAGATGCTTCAAAATATAAAATTATACCGTTATTCAAAATTGAAGATGTTTTGACTGTTGCAATGACTGACCCGTTAGACTTGTTTGTTGTGGACAAAATTATGGAAACTGCAGAATGTTCAATTGAACCGGTCTTGGCTTCAGAAGTTAGCATCATTAATAAAATTGATGAATACTACAAAACTTCAGACACTGTAGATAAAATTTTTACAAATGAGTATGATGAATCTTTTGACTGGAGAGATGAACTTCATAAAGATGATTTATCAGAAGAACATATTCAAAAAATAATAAGAGCAATACTAAAACAAGCACTTTTTGAACACGTACACGAATTATATTTTGAACAAACTGACGAAGGGCTAAATGTAGTATTCAAAAAACAAAATGATGCTTGGTCAAAAGGTTCTATTCCAATGATTTTAGTTACATCATTTGTATCAAAATTAAAACTATTATCAAACCTTGACCCTGCAGTTTGTGAAGTTCCACAATTAGGTAAATTAAATTTTAAAGTTGATGAAACTACTTTAGTTGCAAGTGTATCAGCTTTTCCAACTATTGTTGGTGAAAGAATTGCTCTAAAAATCTACAAGCCACCAAAAGACTTAAACGAAATAATAAGAGATGAAAGACAAAGAAAACTTTTACAATCAGCTCTTGAGATGCCGGGAATAATATTAGTATGTGGTTCTCAGTTAAGTGGTAAAACACACATAATATATTCATTATTATTAGAAGCTGCTAAATCTAATAAAAATATTATGACTATTGAATCTTTATCTAAATATAACTTACCAAACGTTCACCAATGTGAATTGAACGAAAATATTGGATTTAATCTTGATAAAGCACTACGTTTTATAGAATTCCAATCTCCTGATGTTATTTATTTAGAAGGAGTCAAAACAAGACAAGCATTTGAATATTTTTCAGAACTTGTATATAACGACAAAACTGTCATTACTGAGTTTATGGCAAACAACATGACGGATTTACGTGAAAAAATGAGTTTTGAAGATTTCCAATCTTTCAAATCTTTGATTACTGCAATGATATTTATTCATTCAAAAGATAGTATCGAGGTTTTTGATAAAGATGCAATAAAAAAATATATAGCATAAAATTTGCTATATATTTTTTTAAATTATAAACCTTGTCGATTATATATAATTAATCATTCGGTTTGCACAAGCCTCTTTTGACATTCTCCATTCTCTTAATGAGAATCTACAAACCAATAATCCGCATCGTTCAATAATTGCCTGTTTCTTCATGTTTGAAATATTGGATTTGACATTATCTTCAAGTCCGTCACATTCAATTACAAACTTGTTGTTTACAACTAAATCAGCATTAACTCCACCGATATCAACACCGGCTCTAACATTATAACCGGCATCTCTTAGATATTGTGTAACCTCTTTTTCAAATGAGTTCTTGTACGTACTTTCATCAAATTCAGATTCATTTCTCAAATCAAAATTGCGTTCATATTCTTTTATGTACGAAATGTAATCCCTAAACATACCTTCAGGAAGTTCTGTAGTGTCACGAGAAACGAAATTAATCATCTGCTTCTTAGCACGAGTAATAGCTACGTTAAATAAGTTTGGCTTTTGTAAGAATGTCAAGCTTTGAGGGAAACTATTATTCGCAATAGCCCAAGATGCTAGAATGATATCTTTTTCATCACCCTGAAACGTATGAGCAGTACCAATTTCAATTTGATGTTTATTTATCATAAAATCAGATAAAACTTTTGCAACAGAAACTTTTAATTGCTCTACTTGAGCTCTAAAAGGAGATACAATACCTATTGTTATTGGGTGTTCCGGATCTTCTCTTTCTGAATCTACAATTAACTCGTGCAAACATTTTACAACAGCCTCTATCTCAGGTAAGTTACGAGTTGCATCAAAATCTACCTTTCCTTCAGGAACTTCGATTAATTTCAAAGCCTTGATATCAGGAGAATCTTGTTTCATTATTCTGATTCTATTGCCATAAAACTCTTTGTTTGAAAAATCAATTATAGGTGGTAAACTTCTGAAATGTTCATCTAACAAAACAGGAGCAGTAGAATAATAGTTTGCGATATCAAACATTGAGTTTGTTCTAAATCTCCACATTAACTGATATCTATCAGCAATTTCATATTTGCTCATAAAAGATTGTTCTTTAGCTTTTTCTAAGAAAGACAAATGAGGTAATTGTTTATCATCACCTACAATTACAGCTTTTTTAGCACGATATAAAATTGGAAAACAACTTGCTATATCGCATTGAGAAGCTTCATCAATAATTGCAACATCAAATAAACCCGGTTTTAAAGGAAGCGAACCCGATACGGCATAAGTTGTAACACACCAACAAGGAAAAGCTTCTAATAATGGTTTAAAATCTTCTGCCTCAAGAAGTCTGTTTTGCAAACTCTTTTTACGTTCAATCAAGGATTTTGAATGTATAAACAATCTTTGACGTTTCACTTGATCTTTCATCAAACCTCTTAAAGCTCCACGTCTTTTGTTACACAAAATATCCGTTACAAGCTTGCGTTGTTTTTTCTTCAATGTTCGCATTTGCTGAATAATTACATGAAGATTACCTGTATCTTGAATATCTTTTTCAACATTTTGAGCATTACATACCAATTCCGCAAGTTCAAGTTCTTCTCTTAAACGTTCCAAATTATCTTTGGATACAAAAAAGTCATCTACTTTTGCTAGTTTTTTTATTTTATTTACTGCAGTGTAATTATTCAAAGCTGCTAAGAACCCACTTTTTTCAATGTTTTTAAGAAGTGAATCTATAACATCTCTTAACTCTTTTACGTTATCTTTAGTAAGAGCAACTTTTATAAATTTTGGAATTCCTATTTCTTTCTTTTTCTCACTAACAGCAACCCCAAGCTCAGACCATTCTTTTTCTTTTTTTATAAGAGTTTCTGCTTTTTTCTCAGCCTCATTGATTGAATTAAGCAACTTTTTCATATCAGAAACATCTACGATAATACTGTCTTCAGCCCCTTCATTAAGATCAACTTTGTTAGAAAGCAAATCTTGTAATTGAAAACTCAATTGTTTTTGATAGTTTAATCTACCGGCACGTAAAGCCAAATATGGTGCTCCGAGTTCATTCAACCTATCAGCTACAACATCAACAGCCTTATCCATTCTTGATGCAACAAGAACAGTTTTTCCATTAGCTATTAAATGAGCTACCAAATTGACAATTGTTTGTGATTTACCTGTTCCTGGAGGTCCACAAACTGAAACTAATTGATTAGTTTCAAGATTTTCAATAACACTCAATTGAGAATCACTCAAAGCTAGTGGAGTAACAGGAAAGAAATCCGATTTTTTCTTTGGAATTTCTGCTGATTTTGCCTGAATATATTCTTCATTAATTAAATTTAAAACAGTTTCTCTATAAACCCCACTAGGTTTTTCTGAAATTTGCATTAATTCATGC
>CAKUVB010000049.1 GCA_934693215.1 uncultured Candidatus Melainabacteria bacterium | reverse complement strand
CTAAAAGCCCTTGATATTTCTCAAAGTGTAAACATTAATAATAATTATTTTACATTAATTTTAAACAAATTAATTGGTGAAATTTATCTTGCTCTACAAGATTTTGATGCAGCAAAAATGTATATAGAAAAAGCTATAATGATTGCAAAAAGTTCAGATATAAAATATCAATTAGCACATTTGTATTTATTGTATTCAAAATATTTGCAAGATTATGCTCTAACAATACAGGATAAAAAAGTTGATTATATTTTATCCGCACAGCAAATGAATCAAAAAGCTTCTTCAATTGCAGATGAATTAAAACTTATTTCATTAATGTCAGAAGTTGAAAAAGCTACTACAATACTAAACTCCTTCTGTCAAATGAATGGAATAGTCTTAAAATAACTATAAGGAAAACAATATGAATAAGAAGATATTAACAATATTAGCTTTATTATTACTCTCAACGAATATATCCAATGCAAAAATGACGAAAGAAGCTCATAATCTATACAAAATGGGTACAGCTTATGAAGCAAAACAAGATTATACTAATGCAATAAAATATTTGGAAAAAGCTATTCTCGTAAATGGTGATGATTCTGTTTTGTACACGAAAATTGCTGGGCTATATTCAACAGTGGGGGATAGTGCTAGTGCTTTAACATACTACAAAAAAGCTCTTAAACTAAATCCGGGTGATGGCTTTTTATATGTAAGCATAGGTAATATACTTCAATCTATGGGCGATTATGAGAATGCTTATAACTCATATAAACAAGCTTCTGTATTATGTCCTGATTACAAATACAACTATCTAAATTTAGCAAATGTTGAATCATATCAAAAGAAATTTGATGATTCAATCAAGGATTACCAAACATTTTTAACAAGCTATCCTGAAAATCAATCAGCAAGAGAAAGTATGGCAAGAACATACTTAGAATCAGGGGATTATGCAACTGCAGAAAAAGAGTTTGATATAGCATATAATACAGCACCTGATTCGTTTAAAGATTTTATTAACTATGGAACATCATTATTTAAAAACAAAAAATACGAAAACGCAGTTACAATTTTAAATAAATCTTTAGAAACTAATCCTGATAGTGTAAAAACTTATTCACAACTTGCGTTGTCATATCAAGCATTGAACAAAAATCAAGAAGCTGAAAAATCGTTTGTGAAACTATTTGAACTAGAACCTGATATGAACGAGTTAAGATTTGATTATGGTAACCTTTTAGCCACAATGAACAAGAATGAAGATGCTATTGTTCAATACAAAAAGTATATTGAATCATATCCGGAAGATGTAGATGCTTATAAAAATATTGCGTTGATGTATAAAAAAACAAATAATATTGATTTAGCATTGTTAAACTATCAAAAAGCTTATGCTAAAGCTCCTGCTGACATCGAAATCAAAAAAGAACTTGCATATTGTTATCATCAAAAAAATGATTTAAAAAATGCTCTAAAATTCTATGATTTAGCATTACAAACATCTCCAAACGATTATGATTTGAGATATAACAAAGCTTTAGTTTTACACGCAGATAAATCGTATTTATCTGCGATAGAAATTTATAAAAACTTATTAACAGAAAAAGATAATGATGAAGTACAAAAAAATCTTAATAACGCACTTTTATCTTTAGGTTTTGATTTAATAGACAAAGAACAGTACGTTCAATCTTGTCTACCTTTTGAAGAAGTTATTGCAACAGATGAAAAACAAGCATCAGCATACTTTGGATTGGCTTTAGCTAATGAAAATTTAAAAAACTATAAAAAAGCTACATATTATTTTGAAAAAGCAATAACATTAGAACCTAATAATACAGAGTATAAAAACGAATATAATGATTTCAAAATAGCATTAGAAAAACAAACTAAGGCTACTAAAACAGCTACAGATACAATAACCGAAGTTGAAAGGTTAATTCAACAAGGGGACTCAGCATACAAATCAAAGAATTACAAACAAGCTATTGCATGTTATCAAAAAGTAATCCTTACAACACCTACAGATAAAGAAACTCTTTTAAAATTAGGTAATTTGTACCGTTTGACAAAGAATTTAAACAAAGCAACATATTACTACAATGAAGCAATAAAAGTTGATAATAACTATGCAGATGCTTGGTTTAACTTAGGATTAACCTATGCAAACCAAAGAAACTTTAATAGTTCTATAAATTGTTTTGATAAAGTTATCGGTATAGATTCAGATTATGCATTAGCATATTATGCTTTAGGTTTAGCTTACGAATATAAGAATGAAAATGAAAAAGCTATAGAAAACTATACAAAATATACAAAATATGAAAAAGACAAAAAGTTGATTGATACTGTAAATAATAAAATTCAACAATTGAAACAGATGCCACAATGAAAAGAATAATACTTATATTTTGTTTAATCTTGTTCTTCTGTTCGGGTTGTGAACAGAAAGAAAAGCCTAATATAATATTTAATGCTGAACCTATAACCAAAGAAACAGTAATGCACCCATCTCGAGAATTTGCAGAAGGTCAGAAAATCTATTATCTATTTTTTACACCTAAAAAAATAGAGTGTAAATTTATTAGAGTTCAGGTGTTTAAAGTATCTGATACCATAAATAGAGGTGGTTATACTATTTATTGGTCAAACGACTACAGAATTATGAAACAAAACATGTATTATTACTATAACAATTTTACGATTCATCAAAAAGGAAGATATGTTATGCAGATATTTTCGATTAATAATTTAGGAAAACCTCTAGCCTATAACGAATTTTGGATACGATGAGAAATTTTATGAGTGTTATATTGACTTAACAAATCTTCTACAGACTCTTTTCCAAAAACGATATCAACAACATTTAGTTCATAATTATCATCAAAATTTGTATCTGCTAAATATTTAAGCTTTGGTAATATTGCAATTTTTTGAGAATCTGCTTTTTCGTTTATTAAAATTTTTACAGCATTCATAAACTCTTTTTGTCGTTGCAAATTGCTAGAATCATTTGACAATGAATTAACAATATATTTTACAAATGGTATAGTTGCCTTAAATTGTTGTTTTAGGTTTTTATTATTCAAAATTCCAGCTGCCAAATGAGCCAAATAATATTTTGCAGTCAAAATATCAACACTATCCAACACTTCTTGAGTAAAATCTAATGCTTCTTGGTTATAATAAGAAGCTTCTTTTACTTGTGACAATAAAACTTTTAATGGAACAACAATATCCAAACCTTGTAATTGAGTAATTGAAATTTGGATTATCTTTAAAACTAAGTCCAAATACTTGATATTGGCTTGTTTTAAATTATCCAAATTCTCTCTTACATCTTTTATATAAAGCGAGTATCTTAAAAGTTCTCCACGCATTATTGATGCTTGGATTTCATCAATTTTATTGAGACTTGATTTATTTACTCGTTTTTCGTCCCTATTAATAGGATTTGATACTAACCTTGCCATAATTATAATAAACCCCAAGTATAAATAAAATTGCTATCCCGTAAATAAATATTTACAAACATATTTTAATTTATAATTATATTTATGACATCGTCAATTTGATTGGTATTATTTTAACTTATCTCTTTATTATTATTTTTCATTGACCATGCTTGCTTTGGACAAACTGTTGCACAAAAAGAACAACCAATACATTTATCTGCATCTATTGAAAAATCATCACGAATTGCAGATTGAGGACAATTTGTTTTGCATAAGTTACAATTTATACACTTTTCTTTATCCCATATTGGTTCTTGTAATCTGCCATCACCAGTTGAGGCAAGGTCATATACCTTGTAATCATCTTCAATAAAATCGCCAAATATACCACCTTCAACCCAATTCTTTTTATGGAATTCTGCAACAGAGATTTTTTTTGTTTTTTGGTCAGGAGCAAGAGGTACAATCTTTTTCCACTCACTAAAATCTAACAGGGTATCTTTTAAACCTTTTTGGTCTATTGCTGTTAAAAACCTTTCCATACCGTCCGTTAAAAAGTCGATATCTTTTTGAGAGAGTTCAATAACTTCAACACAAGAAGATATACCTTTGATAGGACCTCTGCAATATATTGTTCCACCAACCATACCAACACATGAACGGTTTCCTAATATAGATTCAACACCATTACAATCAAAGCCACATATAACGGCAATACCACCACCCATAAATTCAAAACTAAATGAGCCTGTATTTTTCAACACCCAAAATTCAGGAGGTGCAAATTTAGGGTCAAATTTCATTAATGCCCCTGAACGTGTCCCAACTCTACCTGAAACATATATATGACCACTAGCAGCACAATGTGCTGCAGTATCTCCACAATCACCTTTTACAATGATTTCAGCACCTGAATTTAGCCAACCAACATCAGCAGGAGTAGAGCCATTTACGACAATCTTTGTTCCTTTTCTTGCCATTGCTCCAACTCTTTGTCCAGGATTTGTGATGTTAAAAGTTAAAGTTTCATTACTGTTTTTAGCCCAAGCCGACCCACCTATATCATGTTGTCCACAGGCATGAACCTCAAAATCAGTATATCCTTCTTCTATTTTTGCTTGGATATCTTGTAGTAAATTTTGAGTTGAAATTCTTTCGTTATTAACTATTCCTTCGATTGTGACTTTTTTCATATTTCCCTAACATACATATTGAATATCTAATCTATCAGCTACATTTTTATCTACTGTAATAAGAGCATCAGAACGTCCGATTGGTAATGCAGAACACCCTGTTGCTGCCATTAATTTTCTTAACTCAAAATTAGTAGCAACAAAATAATTTACTAAGTTTTGTGCAACTTTATCAATATCAAGACGTTTTGTTAAGCATACATCTTGAGAAGCGATACCAGCCGGACATAGCCCTGTGTTACAAGCATTACATTTTTCTGTATCATTACCTATACAACCGGCAATTTCAAGTAATAATCGACCTGAGAATACCCCATTAGCACCTAAACAAATTAGCTTAAACGCATCAGCAGCAAAGCTTCCGGTTTGACCAAGTCCACCACCTGCAAATATCGGTATCTCACCTTGTCTACCTTGATGTACTGCAGCTAAATAACAATCTCTTAATTTTGAGGTTATTGGGTGTCCAGTATGGTTTAATGATATTTCATGAGCTGCACCTGTTCCTGCAGCTAAACCATCTAAGAAGAACCCTCCAACGATGTTATACGGATCTCTGAGCAAGTTATTATATACAGAAACGCTTGTTGATGAAGATGCAACTTTTATAGCAACCGGAACTTTAAAATTGAACGCAGCATTCATAGATAAAAACATCTTTTGAACACTTTCTTCAATAGAATACAAACCTTGATGAGTTGGTGGGCTTAACAAATCTGCTTTTGGTACACCTCTAATTTCTTGAACATACTTGGCAACTTTATTTGCCATAAGCATACCACCGTCACCAGGTTTTGCTCCCTGTCCAATTTTAATAAGAATACCAGCAGGGTCTTCAACCATATCAGGCATTGCATCAATAATTCTATTCCAGCCAAAATGCCCTGATGCAATTTGTAAAATCATATATTTTACATAACGAGATTTTAATAATCTTGAAGGAATACCGCCTTCTCCGGTACACATTCTAACAGGAATACCCATAACTTCATTTAGATATGCAGTAGCAATAGCCATGGCTTCCCACATTCTCCAAGATACAGCACCTATAGACATATCTCCCATTATAATCGGATAAATCCAGTTATTAGGAGGTAAGTTTGTGGTTTGAATAATATTTTCACCGTCAACTTTAAAGTTTAATTTGTCAGGTGCTAACACTCTACCAAAAGGTGTTTTTAACTCAAAAGTATGTCTAACTGCATCTAGAGATGGGTCTGTCATCTGAGAAATTCTACCTACTTTGATTTTATCGAGAGTTCTACCTTCGGTGTTTAAGTTTGAACGGCCACCTTTTTTGATAGATTCACCTTTTTCGGCACGATACCTAACAGAATATTGACTTTCAAGATTACGATGAACTTTTAAAGCTCCGTTAGGACAAACCATCGTACACATTCCACAACCTCTGCAATGGTGTTCAAATGAAACATTTTGTTTAATAACGATAACTTTTTCAAACTTATTTTTTTCAGCAATAGAACCTGATTTTTTTCTTTGTTCAATTGCAGGTTTTATAGCTTGGAAAGAACATGTTGCAACACACTTGCCACATTGAATACATTTTGACTCATCATATTCAACAATCCAAGGTAAATCATCTAAATGTAACTCGTTAACCTTTACTGTTGCCATCTTTCCACCGTTAAATCATTATTTACTACTACCATTTCTCTTTCTTTTGGATAAATATCCAATCGAAGATCTCTATTTGGAAGTAAATCATTTACTCCCGCAACCTCAGAAGTCATAATTACTGTATTTTTATCTCTACCAATAACTACAGGTCTTAATTTTTTTGAATCACAAACACATAACAAACGTCCATCAGGAACAACACCCAAAACTGTATTTGGACCATTTGCTTCTAAATGTTCAAGTGAAGCTTTTATTCTTAATAAAATACCTTTATCATCTCTTTCGATTATCTTGTTATAGGAAAGAGGATTGATTACATGCATAAAATATTTTAGTGGCCATTTCAAAACTTTATTTACGTAATGCAAAGTATACAAAAAGCATTGAGAATCAGATTCAAAGCCCACATACCCTTTATAAAGACCTTGTTGATATAGCTTATTCTTTTCATAAAACGTATTCTCACCGTTTACAAGAACAGTATATCCTTCTAGCACAAACGGGTGAGCAGCATAACGCACAATATCATAGTTTGTATTTTGTCTACACTGTGCTGTAATAATTTTTGCACTAGGACTTCCTTTATCTTGCCATAGATTAAAATATGTTCCAATATCTTTTGGACTACCGATTTCTTTTAGAGTAAGAATATCCGGCCAGAAGGAATAAATAAATCCCGAATTATTTTCATCAAGAGCATGTCTTAATTTTAAACAAGTATCAACAAGAAGCTCTTCTTTTTCTTCTTTTGTTGCGTATTTATGACTCTTAGGATATTGCAAAACTTCAAAAATATAGTTTGGCATAGGAGATATCTTCAAATCTTTTGCTGGTTGTACATCTGGTGACCATTGTAAGACCCTTGTAAAACCAATATCATGAAGAATATCTTCTGCAAGCCTAGTACCCTCGACTGTTGCTGCCATAGATAGACATGGTAAATCTTTATAAGATTCAAAAATTCCACCTAAATCTTGCATTACAAAAGCAAAACCAGAATCATCATGCCCCTCTTGTTGAGAACGCATTAGCTTTAATGCCATTGACGGATATACATATTTTTTTGATTTTATCGCACCTATTCTACACATTGTTAATATTTTATGACTCTTAGGGTGTTTTTGTCAAGAAAATAATAAAAAAAAGCCTTCCAAGGCTTAAGATACTATCAATATAAAAATTTACTAATTAACATAAAAAATAAAGATGTAAGCTAGCTACTCCTCAAGTCCAAAAATAAAAATTTTGTTTTCAATCTAGAAAAATACCTAGTTGCAACTAACTTACATATATAGTTTAACAGTTGTTTTTATATTTTTTATCATTCTTTGGAATTATTTAAGAAGAAAAAACATAACCTTTGAGAATTAAATTTTAGTACTTGAAAAAAATATATATTTATTTTAGAATACACATACAGACAAATTGAGTGCGGAAGTAGCTCAGTTGGTAGAGTATCTGCCTTCCAAGCAGACTGTCGCGAGTTCGAGTCTCGTCTTCCGCTCCATTATAAAAAGCAAGAGATGAACTCTTGCTTTTTACATTATGAGGGGAAATATGAAAAAGACATTATTAATCTTATCACTTTTAATTCTTTCAACTAACATTTCTTTTGCCGATGGAGATACCCATTTTAAAGAAGAAGTTTTGAATATAAAATCACTTTCCCCGGAAGAAGCACAACAAGTAAGACGAGATATGGAATATCGAGAACAACAACAAACTCGTATGGAACAACAAGCTCAAGATTATATGTATAGAATGCAACAACAAATGATGATGCCACCGGCTATGAATCCTTATGGTGGTTTTAATAATTATCGTTATTAAGTATTGACTCATTATTGAACAAATGAGATAATCAAATATATGTTTAAGTATTGCAAAAAATATGTTCCATATATGTTTTTAATCCCGTCATTAATTATTTTAACGGTATTCTTTTTTATCCCATTCTTTCAAACAATAGGACTAAGTTTTGAAGATTATTCAGCAAGTATTTATTCCCCATCTTTTGTAGGGATTCAAAATTATGTTAATATACTTCATTCCAAAATATTTTATCAAGTTATGGGCAACACTTTTTTATTTTTGATAGTTGCTGTTCCATTCTTAGTGATATTTCCATTGTTTTTAGCAATATTAATCAATCAAAAAATAAGAGGTATTACATTATACAAAATACTTATTTATCTACCAGTAATTGTTTCTATAGTTGTTGCAGCGATAGCTTTCAAATGGTTATATGCACAAGATGGGATATTAAATTATTTTATAGGGCTATTAGGTTTTAACCCAATAGGTTGGCTTACAGATTCTAGATTTGCACTATATTCAGTTGCTATTGTAACAATATGGAAAGGGGTCGGATATTATATGATGATATACCTTTCTGCCTTAATGGGTGTTCCTCAAGAACTATATGAAGCTTGCGATATTGATGGTGCGAACTTCTTACAAAAGCACTTAACAGTTACAATTCCACAAATAATGCCAACAATAGCTTTGGTTTCTACAATAAGTATAATTTCTGCAATGAAGGTTTTTGTTGAAATATATGTTATGACAAAAGGCGGACCACTAAACTCTAGCAAAACAATTGTTTACTACATCTACGAAAGAGCTTTTGAAAACCTTGATTTGGGATATGCTTCAGCTCTTGCGGTTGTACTTCTTGTTGTTATTATGATATTTTCTATTATTAATATATTTGTATTTGAAAAAGACAAATATCAAGTTTAATATTATTTTTCAAGTAGAGCATTGTTAATAAAACCAATACGGTCTTTCAAACTAAACCCTTTTGCTCTCATATCACCAACAAGAGATATCATAGATGTATAGTTATTATTCCCAGTTACATTATCTAAATAAAACTCTGCATGTGGATCAATAAGCTCATTTTGTTCAAGTGGTAAATTTGCTTTTTCTGCTGCAATCATAGTCTTTCTTAGAATATTTTTTCTATTATGAAGAACATCTTTATTAAAATCCATTTCGACACTAGTATCAGGGGTCAAACGGAGCATTAATGGTTGTAACATAGTAAAAATATTATTTGGATTAGAAATTTGTGTTTTATCTAAATCGTCAACTATTCTAAAATGATTATCAGCAATCAAGACGTTATTAGGATTTTGGATATCAGGGGTGTAAAACGTTCTCTTCCCAAACATACCCTTATCACTAATTCCATTAAGTTGAGTCAAACCTTGTGCAAGCTCATCATATCCATCTTGTGGAACAGAGCTACAAGATGGTAAATATTCATTTTTATATTTATGTCTCATTTGCTCAATTGTAGAATTGTTATCGAACCAAATAGCACCACAAGGAGTATACTCATTAGGAGTTGCATTTTTCAGAATTTCAACATTTCCAACTCTTATCACAGGCTCACCATAATAAATTCCAAGTTGAGTGAATCGTTTGTCTGGAGTACGTGCTAGATTAAATACTCTTATAGCATTATCTTCTGTTTTTCCTCTACGAATTTTTGCAACATAATTATCTGAAATCTTAAAAACTTTTGAATCTCTACCTTTATTTAAATAATTTTCAGGACGCATTATAGAAGGTAATGCCGCATCAAGAATTCTATGAAATCTTATTTTAGCTACCGGATTTATTTCTCCAGCCTGTAAGAAATCATTAATTGCACAATCCATCACATCAGGTAAAGTTTTAACTCTTAAAATCGCCGATTCAACAGGTTTTAAAACTTCTCTTGGATTTGCTTGTAATACTGTGATAGGTTCAGGTTTTGTAAAAATATTTAATGCTTTAATACTCATTTTTTATTCTCTTTTTGGTTGATTACTTTTAAATACATATATTCTAATGTCCGTAAAAAAATAATTTGCTAGAAATCAATATATTGTTGTAAAATTTGTTTACATAGATTATAATTTAGAATA
>CAKUVB010000048.1 GCA_934693215.1 uncultured Candidatus Melainabacteria bacterium | reverse complement strand
ATTGTATAATAAAAAATGCTCGAGGAGGAAATAATTATGAACATGATGCAAATGATGCAACAAGCACAAAATATTCAAAAAAAATTAAAATCAGTACAATCAGAATTAGCATCTGCTGAAATATCAGGTGAAGCAGCTAACGGTGCAGTTCAAGTTGTATGCGATGGGCAAGGAAAATTCAAATCAATCAAACTTTCAAAAGATTTGTTGAATCCGGAAAACCCAGAATCTGTTGATGATGATACATTGGAAACTCTTGAAGATTTGATTACAACTGCTATTTTACAAACAAGTGAAAAAGCTTCAAAAGAAATGGAAAGTAAGTTAAGAGCCGTTACTGGTGGAATAAGTATTCCGGGTCTTTGTTAGTATGATTTATCCAAAGGCAATTGCGACATTAATAGAGCAGTTTCAAAAGTTGCCTTCTATAGGTCCAAAATCTGCACAAAGAATGGCATTTCATATATTGAAAATGCCAATAAGTGAAGTACAAAAATTTGCAGACGCACTTCTATCAGCAAAAGAGCAGACCCAGACTTGTGAAATTTGCTATAATATTTCAACATCAAGTCCTTGTGAAATATGTTCCTCAACCTCAAGAGATAGAAGTGTAATATGCGTTGTTTCAGAAACCAAGGATTTAATTGCTATTGAAAAGACAAATGAGTACAAAGGTTTGTACCATGTCCTTCAAGGTTTGATATCCCCAATGGACGGGATTGGTGCAGAAGATATTAGGATAAAAGAGTTATTAACTCGTTTGACTGATGAAAGAGTGAAAGAGGTTATTCTTGCACTTTCTCCGTCAGTTGAGGGAGAAGCTACAAGTTTATATTTAACAAAACTTGTAAAGCCTTTTGGTATAAAAATTTCTCGTATTGCTTTTGGGTTACCTGTTGGTGCTGATTTGGAATATGCCGATGAGGTTACTTTAGCAAAAGCGATTGAAGGTCGTAGAGAGTTATAAATAATTAGTAAATTGTGTATTCACAAAAATATAATTCAGTGATAGGCTTTTATTATGTCTAATAACAATATTTTAGAAATTAAGAATTTGAATGTAGATTATATTTCTTCTACATTAGGCAAAAAGCACATGATTAGGGCCGTAGATAATTTATCTCTTGAAGTAAAAAAGGGTGAGATTTTAGCAATTGCGGGTGAATCAGGTTGTGGAAAATCTACGTTATCCAAGTCTATTATTCATCTCGTTAAACCAACATCAGGTGAAATTGTTTATGATAATGAAAATATATATTCCTTGAATAAACATCAACTAAAGGCTTTTAAACAAAAAGTGCAAATGGTTTTTCAAAATCCTTATGCCAGTTTAAATCCAAAGATGACAATAAAAGAAATACTTTCTGAACCTTTAATTATTAATTCAAAATTAGCTAAAAAAGAAATTGAAAGAATTGTTGTTGATAAAATAAAACAAGTAGGTTTAGATGAATATCATTTACAATTTTACCCTCATGAGTTTTCTGGTGGTCAAAGGCAACGAATTGCTATTGCAAGAGCCTTAGTCTTAAATCCTGAATTTATTATTGCAGATGAACCTGTTAGTGCTTTAGATGCGAGTATTCAGGCTCAGATTATTAATCTAATAAAAGATTTGCAAATGAAATATCAGATTACAATGATGTTTATATCTCATGATTTGAACGTAATAAAATATATTGCAGATAGAGTTGGTATTATGTATTTAGGGGAGTTAGTTGAGATAGGAACAAGAGATGAAATCTTTAATAATCCACAACACCCTTATACAAGATTATTGCTAGATTCAATCCCTAATATTAATAAAAAAACAGATAGTGTAAATCTTTCAGAATTACCGACAGTTTTACCTGAAGGGTGTAAATTTTATACAAGATGTCCTAATCAGATGTGTCATTGTCGTATAGATAAACCAACCTATCGGAGTATGTCTGAAACCCATAAAGTATTATGCGTACATAATTAAGATTGTATATAGTACAAAACAGGGTGATTATTAAAATCACCCTGTTACAATCTTTATTAATTATTATAATTATTATCCATTTAATCCGTAGTGAGCAACTGAACCTTTTACGTCTTCGCCTAAACGAGCCTTTGCAGATTCTTCTCTTTGTTTTGCAAGTTCTAATGCTGTATCGTTTGCTGCAACATCTGCTTGGATTTCTGCATCTTTTTCTGCAATTGGTTCTCTTTGACGATCTTCTTTTGCTTCTAATTCTTCCAAAGCTGCTTCTTTCATTGCTGTAATTACAGTTTGTAATGTAGCTTGTAATTGAGCAACAATAGCAGTTCTTTGTGATAATTGTTGATTTAAAGTACTTGTTGCTGTTGCTGTTTGAGTTCCATCTTCGGTAGGTTTAACACCTGCAGCTTCAAGAGCTTTTAAATCATCACCTGCAGCTGCTTGAAGAGCTGTTGCGGCGGTAGAACCAACTAAAGTTGTGAATATACTACCCACTGATGAGAAGCTGCCTGTTGCAGTCATAGTTGATAATTGAGAACTTAAACTATGTTGCAAGTTAGTGTATTGAGACTCAAGAGAGGTTTTCTTCTTGCTGAAGAGCTTTTCGATGTTAGCGATACGCTTTTGGTAACGTTCTTGCATATCGTTCAAACGAATACTCTTAAGCTCAAGCATATTGCATTTTTGCTTTGCCCTTTGATATTCATATGACATTAACAATAAGCCCATTTGCTTTTATCCTCGTCTTTAGTGTCCTCGTACATTAATAAAGTATTTTTCTTTTTGAAAATTGCCTTTTTTGTTGCATTTTAATTTACATTTCTTAATATAAATAGAAAAATCAATATATTACTGAGTTTTAGCCTTGTGAAAATATAACATAATTGTTAAGAAATCTTAAAATAATATGTATTTATACAAAAAAAAGAGGCAATTTGCCTCTTGGAATTAAGAATAGCTGGAAGTATGAAAAAGATTTATTTTAACAATATTATTAAACTAAAAAGATATTGTTAAATATATTCAACAGGTAGGTTATTTGTTTTCTACAAAAATTTAATAACTAAAATAAAAAGACTTACATTAAGTAAGTCTTAAATATGTGTGTAGGTTATGTGAAGGTTATAATTAGTTATTAAATTAATCCTAGTTTAAGTCTGTTAAGTTGTGCAGTAATTTCATTTGCCATTTGGAAAGGTTGTTGACCTTGAACAGCTCCTGCTTGACCACCTGCGAATGCTTGTGTTTGTTGAGAATCTTCAACTTTACCGACTTGTTGAGTAGCTTTTATGTCCTGTACGTTTTGAGGACCTTGAGCTTGCATTTGGTTTTGAACATTTTGTAGTTCTTTAAACTCTTTTATGATTTGTTGAGCTTGTGTTTCTGTTTTTATATTTTGTGAATTGATACCAAGTGCTTGCAATTCTTGTTTTGTTTCAGGTTTGATTGCGTTTACCTGATTTAATTGTTGATATTGATTACCAGCTCCGTTAATTGCATTTATTGATACCATAGTTATTACCCCTATTTTCCATTTATCGACAAATTTATTGACGACATTTTTTATGGAAACTTTAGGGTTTTTATTCATTATTTTACAAAAGTTTACAAAAATAGCAAAAATTAATGTTTATGAATATTAAATTACTTGTACAACCAACGGAGGCAAATATGTTTGGAATAAGTTTAAGATCAAAATCAGTTGCTCGTCCATTAAGAACAATTGAACGAGAAGTCGAAGCTACAAGAGCCAGATATAATGAATATTTAAAAAATACGTCTTCTGATTATACTGCTCAGCGTTCAAATGTAACAATAAAAGATCCCCATACTACAGGAGGTGCTTATCAAGTTCTACGTGGGGCTATTAATGGAATAAATAAAGTCGCACAAAAAGCTAATAAAAAAATTACATTTGAAGATGCTAGGGTTTTAACTCGTAACGACGAATTTGCATCACCATATTTAGAAGAAAAACTTTCATCTAAAGTTTTAATAACTGTTACAGATAAAGAAGGTGGACAAGTCAAAGAACATTTAGTTGATAGATTTGCAAATAATGATGTGCCTTTTATGAAAAAAATTTCTAATGCTCTGGGCGAAATGTTTACAGGTAATAAAGATGCAAATTTAGATAATGAATTAGGTTTAAGATAAATTTATAAAAATAATTGGAGGTAAGATATGTTTGGTATAAGTTTAAAACCAAAACCAGTTGCTCGTCCACTTAGAACTATTGAACAAGAGGTTAAAACTACAAGAGCCAGATATAATGAATATTTAAAAACTACAAAGAATAATTATGTTGCACAAAGAGGAGATGTTCAGATTCATCACCCTCATACAATGGCTGGTAATGGCTATAATATCTTAAAAGGCTCTCTAAAAGAAATTAGTGAAATTGCTAAAAATGCAAAGAAAGAAGTTACATTTGAAGATATAAAAGTAGTTTATAAAAATAGTTTTGAAGGACCATATTTGACTCCTGACCAGAAAAAAGAAGCTTCATCTAAAATTCTTGTTTCTGTAACAAACAAAGGTAATCCTTTATTAAAACCCAAATATCAATTAGTTGATACTTCTCAAAAACAAAAATTCACTTTATTAAAACAAGTTTCGAATGCCTTAGGAGAAATGATTACAGGTAAAAAAGATGCAAACTTTGATAAGGAATTAGGCATAAAATAAAAAACTTTATAAAATATTAATACGCCACTTGTTGAGTGGCGTATTTTTTTGTGTATAATATGTTGAGAAACGGAGAGAATATGACAAATAAAATTTATTTTGTAGATGTAACAAACAGAGATGGAGTTCAGACTTCAAGACTTGGTTTGGCAAAACTTCAGAAAACGATTATTAACTTAATGCTTGATGATATGGGGATAACTCAGTCAGAATTTGGATTCCCGACAACAATGCACGAATTAAATTACTTGAATGCGAATTTGGAGCTTGTTGAAAGAGAAGTTATTACAAATACAAAACTCTCTGGTTGGATGCGTGCAATTTCAGGTGATGTAGAAAAATCTTTTACAAATGTTCCAAAGTTAAAAAATTGTAATTTATCACAATCTACATCAGAGCAAATGATTTATGGGAAATATCTAGGGAAGAAAACTCCTGACGATATTCTAAAAATGACTGTAGAAGCTGTAGAGTGTGCAGTTGATAAAGGGGCAGAAATAATTGGAGTGAATGCAGAAGATGCCTCAAGAAGTGATATAAATTTTTTAATAAAACTTGCAAAAGAAGTAAAGAAAGCTGGTGCATATCGCTTTAGATATTGTGATACTTTGGGTTATGAAGATCCTCAAACTGCTTATGATAGAATTTATCAAATAGCAAAAGCAACAGAAATGCCTATAGAAATGCATTATCATAATGATTTGGGTATGGCAACTGCTTGTTCTGTTATGGGGGCAAAAGGGGCAATAGATGCAGGTGTTGATGCTTATATCAATACTGCTATCAATGGTATGGGTGAACGTGCTGGTAACGCAGATTTAGTTTCTTGCTTATTGGCATTGTTAAAATCTGCGGGGTTTAAAAACAGCAGATATCATATAGATCCAAAAATTGATTTAAGCAAAGCATGGAAACTTGCAAAATATACTGCTTATGCGTTTGGGGTACCTATTCCTATTAATCAGCCAGCAGTTGGGGATAATGCTTTTGCACATGAATCAGGTATTCATGCTGATGGAGCATTGAAAGATAGACGTAACTATGAATTATACGATTATGAAGAATTAGGTCGTGGTGAACCTGAAATCATTGAAACAGGCCGTATGATTACAACTGGTGAATATGGTGGTATTAAAGGGTTTAGAAACGTATATGATAAACTGGAAATAGAATTCCAAGATGAACATGAAGCGAGAAATATTTTGGAATTGGCTCGTTATGCAAACGTACATACTCAAAAACCATTAACAGAAAGTGAATTGAAGTTTATTTATTACTATCCTGATATTGCAGCAAAAATAATGACAGTTTCGCCATATTACAATCCGGAAGGTGCAATTAAGGATAGGGTTGAAGCTCGTTTACTTACATTGCCACACCATATTATTTAGTAGGAGATTATACAGATGGGATTAACATTAGTAGAAAAGATTTTATCAAACCACGCAGGACGAGATGTTCATGCCGGTGAACTTATAATATCAAAAGTTGATGTATGTGCGGTTCAAGACGGTACGGGGCCATTAACTGTTCAAGAGTTTAAAAAAATCGGAAAAGAAAAGTTGAATAATCCGCAAAGAACTATTCTTTTTATAGACCATGCTTCTCCTAGTCCACGAAAAGAGTTGTCAAATACTCATATGATATTAAGAGAGTTTTCAAAAGAATATGGTGCAGTTCTTTCTGATACTGGAGCTGGGGTTTGTCACCAAAGACTGATAGAATCTTATGTAAATCCTGGAGAAGTTTTAGTAGGTGCTGATTCTCATACTTGTACGTCAGGAGCTTTGGGTGCTTTTGCAACAGGAATGGGGTCTACAGATGTTGCAGTTGCAATGGCATTAGGTAAAACTTGGTTAAAAGTTCCAGCTACATATAAAATTGTAGTTACAGGCAAGTTTAATCCCGGAATTTGTTCTAAAGATTTGATGTTGCATTTGATTGGAATGATAGGTGCTGATGGTGCAACATATAAAGCTCTTGAATTTACAGGCGATACTATTGATGATATGGAAATGTCAGAACGATTCACTCTTGCAAATATGGCAGTAGAAGCTGGTGCAAAATGTGGACTTTTTGTTGCTGATGAAAAAACAAAAGCATATTTAAAAGAAAAGGGTCGTGAAGATAAATTTGTTCAAATTCTTCCAGATGAAGATGCCGTATATGAACGTATTATTAATATAAAAGCAGAGGATATTAAATATACAGTATCTTGTCCTCATACGGTAGATAATACAAAGACGGTAGAAGAACTTGAAGAAGAAAAGGTTAAAGTTAATCAAGTTTATGTAGGTACTTGTACAAATGGAAGAATTGAGGATTTGAGAGTTGTTGCAAGTATTCTAAAAGATAAAGTTGTTAATTCTGATGTTAGAATGTTGATATGTCCGGCATCACCTACTGTTTATAAACAAGCTTTGCAAGAAGGATTGTTAGAAACCTTTATTGATGCACATGCCTCTATTCTACCTCCGGGTTGTGGTCCATGTGTTGGAGTACATGCCGGAATTTTAGGTGATGGAGAGGTTTGCTTGGCTACTCAAAATAGAAACTTCCAAGGTCGTATGGGAAATACTAAAGGTGAAATATATTTAGCATCACCTTATGTTGCAGCATATACGGCAATTAACGGATATATTTCTGCTAAATAAGGAGTATAATAATATTCCTATAGGAGGTTTAGATATGGTAAAAAAATGCCCTTTTACTCAAGGAGATTGTACTCCTGAATGTAGTTTGTTTGTTGCAACAGATGACTTGAATGAATTTGTTGCGGCTCGTTTGGGAAGTCTGGGAGTTGTTGATAAAGGTAATAGTGGGTCATGCTCTTTAAAGATGATTGCAATGAGTAGTGGAAGATTTATTTTTGAAAATACCGCCACAAAACGTATTTAGGGCTGTTAAATCTTTGTTACAAAACATAGTATTCATTCTATGTGTTTAGTATACTTAGATTGTTGGAGAGGGATAATTTAATTTTTAGAGGAGATTATGGATAAAGTTTTATCACCACAAGATTTAAGAAAAATTTTAAATGCAGATAACATGGAAATTGTTAGACTTTGTAGAAAGGCTTCAATTGTTCCAAAGAAAGATGAAGAAGGTAAAACGTATTTTTCTATGGAAGAAGCCAGATTATTAAAACAAGCAAAAGAATCAAAGCCACCAATGGCAAAAAATTCTTCTCAACTTGTTGTGGATACTCTTTTATCTTCTCTAAAGAAAATGGAATCTGATATTACAACTTCGGTTACAGATTCATTATCAAAAGTTCTTGATGAAAGACTAGAAGGAATGGACGAGGTTGTTGTTGAATTGATTCGTTGCAAAACAGAAAATGAAAATTTAAAGAATAAAGTAAACGAATTAAATAAAGAAAATTACAAATTAAAGAATACTCTAAATTCATATAAACCATTTGCATTTGGTTTGTATGTAAAAAAGAGAGAAGATGATATTTTATTATAATTAATAAGGAAAAGATAGTATGGCTGCGAAAGAAGAAGTTACAACAGGAACAACTGACGAAAGAGGTAGAGCTCTAAAACTTGCAATTGAAAAAATCGAAAAGGATTTTGGTAAAGGTGCAATTATGCGTCTTGGAGATAAAACAACTGTTAATGTTGATGCTATCCCTACTGGAGCTTTGGCTTTAGATGTTGCTCTTGGTATTGGTGGTATTCCTCGTGGACGTATTATAGAAATATATGGTCCTGAGTCATCAGGTAAAACAACTCTTGCACAACATATAGTTGCAGAATGTCAAAAAAAAGGTGGAATTGCGGCATTTGTTGATGCAGAGCATGCCCTAGATCCTGAATATGCTAGAAATTTGGGTGTTAATATTGACGAACTTTTGATTTCTCAACCTGATACTGGAGAACAAGCGTTAGATATTACAGAAGAACTTGTTCGCTCAGGAGCTGTTGATATTGTTGTTGTCGATTCAGTTGCAGCATTAGTACCAAAGGCCGAAATCGAAGGTACAATGGAAGATCAACAAATGGGACTTCAAGCTCGTTTGATGTCAAAAGCTTTGAGAAAATTGACAGGTGTTATTGGTAAAACAAATACTACTGTTATATTTATCAACCAATTACGTCAAAAAATTGGTGTAATGTACGGAAACCCTGAAACTACAACAGGTGGTAATGCTCTTAAATATTACGCATCTGTAAGAATGGAAATAAAACGTACTGAAGGTTTAAAGGGCGATGGCGTAGATGTAGGTAACCATGTTCGAGTAAGAGTGTTGAAAAATAAAGTAGCACCTCCGTTTAGAACGGCTGAATTTGATATCATATTTGGTAAAGGTATATGTAAAACTGGTAATATTCTTGATGTTGCCGTTAATTTAGATGTTGTAAAAAAAGCTGGTGCTTGGTTTAGCTATAATGACGAAAAACTTGGACAAGGTAGAGATAAAGCAAGAGATTATTTGAATGCTAACCCTGAACTTCTTGCTGAAATTGAAGGTTTAGTAAGAGCAAAGCTTGCTGAATAATAAATTTTGTAAAGATTTGTCTAAAAAATAGCAAATTATTTTGTTTATTCGCTTTGTTATTTGTGAATACATGTGTGTAAAGTGAAAGGATAGTGGAAAATGGTACAAGCAATTAGTGGTATAAGGCCTTATGTATCTGCAGTTCCACCCGTTGCTCAACAACAACGAGTAAATCAAATTAAACTTGAAAGAAACGAAGTCACTGATGATTTAAGAAACGGCAAGAAAACTGATATGCAAGCCATGTCAGAAAAAACTGCTCTTGATGCAAAATTATCTGATGCAAAAGCTCAAGCTACACCGGTTAATGAAGTTCAAGAAGTAAAAACTGCCAATAAATCATCTGTAGTCACTAAGCCTCAAGATGTTCAACCTGCCAATATGAAAGCAATGGATATGCAACAAAAAGGTAAGGAACTATCAAAGGCTGAAAAAGAACAAGTTCTTGATGCTCAAATGAAACAAATGGCTATCAACAATCAAGTTTTACACGGAATAGCAGTGTAATTAGCTTTATAAAATGTATTTCAAAAAGGAAAGAATAAAAAATTCTTTCCTTTTTCTTATGTGAATTTTATTTATTAAACAAGTTAAGTTGAGGGGATACCAGTTCAGGTTTGTCTGCATATTTTTTAGTAGATAAGTTTTTGGAATAATCTTTTTGCATTCTATTCATTAAAGCTTGAGATTTACTAATTACAGATTTTGGTAGTCCGGCCATTTTTGCAACATGGATACCATAGCTTTTACTTGCTCCTCCAGGAACTATTTTACGCAAGAATTCAATCTTACCATCTTCTTCTGTTATAGTGATTCTATAGTTTTTAATTTGCGGGTATGTTTTTGTCATAACATTTAATTCATGATAATGTGTTGCAAAAATACATCTTGCGTTTATTTTTGTTGCAATATGTTCAGCAACTGCCCATGCTATAGCTACACCATCATAAGTGCTAGTTCCACGTCCAATTTCGTCAATAAGAATAAAACTGTTTTCTGTTGCGTTGTTTAGTATATATGCTGTTTCGACCATTTCTACCATGAATGTAGATTGACCTAATGTTAAGTCATCACTAGCACCAACTCTAGTGAAAAT
>CAKUVB010000047.1 GCA_934693215.1 uncultured Candidatus Melainabacteria bacterium | reverse complement strand
ATAGAGAAGTGTGGATTTTATCCTCATATTTATGATTCGGAATATGATGAAAATTTACCAAAGATAAATGTTTCAAACCCACCTCAAAAGATAAAAACATGTATGAATAATGCATTTGGCTTTGGCGGTACAAATGCAATAATGATACTTGGAAAAAATTAAGTGCGAGATATTTAGTGTATCGTAATAGCAAAAAATATTTTTTTAAGTTTTATATGAATAGGGATTAAAAGATAAGGAGGTATAAATGTCTATAAATACAGATTTTGCAAAGTTTGATAATGTAAAGGGAAGAGCGCAACTTAGTAATGGCGTGATAGATTCACCATACAAATTTAATTCTAATTTGACTAAATATGCAGAAGCTCATATAAATGATTGTAAGAAAAATCCAACAATCGGTTTGTTGGCAAGACAGTCTGAAAAGACAAATTATTATCCTTCTATGGCAAAAAAGAATATGAAGAATTTGAAAAAACAAGATAGTTTCGTTTCTTTAGATAAGGATTTCAAAGAAGGTTTTAAAAAGTTGTATAACAATACAAAAAATATAAGACGACAATTAATAAAAAATAATAGTATTGTGTTAGATGAAGTTAAACCTATTGAAAAGAATTTTAAACGAACAATGATAAAATTATTCGGGAAATTGATGAAATAAAATCGAAAAAACGGTAATTAATCGAAAAGAACCATATTTATGGCTCTTTTTTTTGTCAAAAACGCAAAATTATATTTTCACAAACATTATATGAATAAGCTAGCAGTAAAAATAAATATAAAATGAATATTCAAAAAAGAAATCAAAATACAAATCAAAATACAAATTTTAAATCTATAAAATTAAATAAACAAGAGACGTTTAAAGCAAAAAGTATTTTAAACGAACTCTCACATTCTGATATGCGTGCGCAAGAAGGGTTAAGAGCTGATTTGTTTGATATTTTTAATGATAAAATTATCCAAGAAGGTAAATTGATTGCTAAAAGCACTCACTCTGTTGGCGACTGTACTCAAGATTTATTTGTAAATTTTTTTGAAAGTATTACAGATTCATTAAAAGAAAAAGATTCTTTAAAATTTATTTTAAATAAACTCAATAATTTTAAAAAAGGAAAAAACTCTTTAAAAACAGAGTTTGGTCGTCCCAGTCTTGATAGAACTGTTTCAACAGGTAAAACTACTACTTATGCAGACATAATAACCGAAGATATAAACACAAAAATAGACACAAAAAGTCAAGAAAAGGCAAAAATAACACTTGAAACAGTAACAGATAGCAATTCTTTAACAGAGCAAGAACAAATTGTATTAGAAAAACTAAAAGAAGGTAAATCCAAAACAAAAATATCGGAAGAACTGAATATTGCTGTAAAAAATGTTCACAAACATGTGTCAACATTTATAAAAAAGATTCAATATGAAAATGGTTGTTTGCCTGAAGAAATAAAAGGAAAAATAGATACTCTTAAAGCTCATTTCAAACTTGAGGATAAAAACAAAGATATAGAAAAGCTTTTGATAAAACTCCCTCAAGCTAAATCAATTTCTACAGATAAAATAATAAAGATTACAAACATATATAGTAAACTTTTGGGAATGCCTGTCGAGAAAATTGTACATATTTTTTCAAATTGTCCTACATTAATATCTGTAGATATTAATACTATAAAAGGCAATATAAAAAGTTCAAGCAAATTATTAAATATAACAGAACAAGATTTTGTAAAATTGTGTAAAAATCAACCTTCGTTATTATATATGTCACCTACAAGTTTGAGTAAAAACGCTGAAAATTTTAAAAAAAGATATAAATTTTCTCATAATGATTTTTTAAAACTTGTTACTAATTTTCCAAATATATTATATGCAAAAACCTCAACTATTGAAAATAATATTCAAGGATTGGCAAAAATATTATCAATTTCTGAAAAAGATTGTTTAAAAATAATTCAAAAACAACCTCGATTATTAGCAAGAGATAGTAAACAATTAGAAGCAACAATGAAAAAGACTGCAAAATTGTTGAATATAGATTATGAAAAGTTTGTATCTTTAGCAATAAAACAAGTAAATTTAATTTATCAAAAGCCTGAAACTGTTTTTAATAATGTAAATGAAGGTGCAAAGAAGTTCAAACTTGATTTTGAAACTCTTAAAAATAGTTATGTTAAAAGACCTCAATTATTAATACAAAAACCAGATACAATATATAAAAATGTTAAAGAGCTTTCTAGTTTATTGAATATTTCAGAAGAAGCTACAATAACATTATGTCTTAAAGCCCCACAATATTTTTATACTAATCCTAAAACTCTTTATGCGAAAGCTACAGAATTGGCAAAATTAAAAAGAATTGATTTAAAATCGGTTATAGCATTATGTATTAAACAGCCTAATATACTTTTATATAAAACATCACTTGTAAAACAAAAAATGAATATCGTTGATTTATATTCAAAAGTTATGAATGAAAATTTTACTGGGGATACAATTCCAATGTATAAAAATGAGATATTGTATTCTAATATTTTGAGATATTTAATAAAATCAGAAAAAAAATCTACTGTATCATCATCAAAAAATGTATATGAAGCAGTCAAGGAAAATATTAGCTTAAACCCAAATATAGAGTATACATTTAAACTTCCGGAACATACTGAAACTGAAAATTTTATACAGTTTTCAGAGAATTTGTCAAACGAATTATTAGGTAAAAATATTTTTAAATTTTGTGTTGGGGATAAATAGATTATCGCTTAGAAGTAGTTAAAAAGTTCTTTGCAAGTGAGTTAGGTGTTTTGTAAGAAGTTTGTAGCATTAATGTGGTAAAAGTTAAAAAATCTACAAGTAATTCGTATCTGATAAGAAGAAGGTTGAATTTTTATCTGTTCTTAAAAATATTTTTAGCAGAATTATGGGAATTGTAAATTTGTAGAAGGTTAATTATTTATTACAGAAATGGTAAATTATAATAAAAATATATTATAATATAGGAAAAGTGGTTTTCCTAAAATAAGGATAATTCATAATGAAGGAATACAAATCAGGAACATATATTTTACATAAAGGCTATAAACCATTTAATCCGTCATTTATCAATGATGATATAGATTGGAAATTAGATGAACTTGCTCTGTTATTGTAAGATGATAGTTTATGGTTTCGTAAATTAAATTTAGCAATCAAATTAGAGCTAGTAAAAATTCAGATAAAACGCAAGTTAATTTTTATAAATGTTATAAATTTACTTATTTAGAGAATTAACTAAAAAATGAAAATAATATATATTAACTCTACAAAGATTGAAGAACAAGCAATATATAAAAAATGAATTATCTAAAGATAATGTTTAAGAATAAACATTATAATATTTTCTTTCACCTTTCCAATGTGTATTACGAGAATCATATCTCTTTTCTAACCATTCGTTATTAAAGCGAGCTGTGTTTCCATCTTGCACAGCTTTTAAAAATATTTCTTTATGATTATTCTTTTTTAATTCTTGTGTCCACCAAACTTGTGAGTTTACAGTATCATAATAACCAGCTTTATTTCCCCAATTTATTCTTTGCCATGAATCAGGGATTAAAGTTTTAGATTCTATTTTTATAAATTTCCCGTTTAGGTCTAAGCAGTTATATTCTTCTCTTGTTGTTATGTGTCTCGGCTTATATTCAATGCCGTTATGTTGTTCGTAGTATTTGTAATCTTTATAATTAGCAAATAAGTCATTATTAAACAAATTACTTAGAGCTCCATTCGGTAAACAAGTTAAAATCAAACTTGGGTATCTAGAACTGTTTAATAAGTGAAAATCCCCTTCGTTATTATCAGAATAACCAATTTTTACAAGAAATGTTAATATTGGTTTGTGTGTCCTTGGGTCAATGTTTTTTAAATTAGATTGAACTTTAAATCCAGGAAAATTTCCAGATGCCAATACTGGTTTATTAACAAAAGATGTTTGATTGTGTTCAAATTGTGTAGTCTTTAAATCTCCAGAATTTCCAATTTTGTCAATAGTTTTAACATCGATATTTAAAATAATATCGTCTAGTTCAAGAGCAATATCGCAACTGATAGGAGATGGATAAAATGTTGTAGCACTTGGAAAGTTTGTGTACATATGGTGACGTAACAATCTTTCAGACGCTTCTTTTATTTTGTTTTTCTTCCCCCATACTTCCTGCAAAATTTCGTAATATTCTTGTATTTCTTGCTCGATATTTTTTAAATCATTAGTAAAAACGTCGCTACGAATGATTCTTTCTAAAATATCCATATATTTTTTTTCAAGGTCTAAGATTGTATTTTGAAGTCTTGTTCTTTGAATATCAGTATTTTGCTCAGACATAAATTATCTCCATTCTCGACTCATGAAGATACTACAAAAAATTTGATATTCATGCAAGTAATAAATTTAATTATTATCTTTGTCAAGTTCATACTTAACACATTTAGCAACTTGCTCTGCTAATTTGACCGGAACGGCATTACCAATTTGTTTGTGCATTATTCCAATATTTTTCCCGCAGAATATATAATCTTCAGGGAATGTTTGAATAATAGCACATTCTCTAACACTTAACCTTCTTTGTTTGTTTACATGTATTTCAGGACTTGTCGCAGTAATTGTGTCACTTGGTCTATCCCAATTTGTTATACGTAATGCTTGTTCAAAAACAACAGGTTTTTCTACCATTGTTGTTACTGCTTTATCATATTTATCATCAAATCCTAAAATTTTCTTTAATTCCCACCAATCAGAAGGTTTTGGAATACTACCACTATTGTTATCTTTTCTAAACCAATGCCCAGCAGTATATGAATATCCAAAATGTTCATCTACTTTTTTTGTTGTCCACCCTGATTTATTTCTCCAAAATTTTAAATAATCACATAATTCATGTTGATTAACATTGTATTTTCGCCCCCAAAATACATCTGCCACATTTTCATGAGCTTTATGCTGATAAACAGTTCTATTATTTAACTTTATAGGATTATCTTGACAACGAACATTTGATAACCAACCAATAGCTTTTTCGCAAGTAATAGCTGGCAACAATCCGTCGCCTTTTTTATGGCTAGACTCATCAAAGTAATGTGTTTTTTTAGGGAAAGTAACACTCTTATTTAATCGGTTACCAATTATTACAACTCTTTCTCTTAATTGAGGAATGCCATATTCTGCCGCATTTAGAACTTTAGCTTCAACATAATAACCTAAGTTTTCAAAATCATTTTTAATCATTTCAAAAACCTTACCTTTTTCAATAGATAAAATTCCTTTGACATTTTCGGCAACAAACATTTTAGGATTTTTATCTTTAATAATTCTAAGCATTTCTTTATAAAGAAAATTACGTTTGTCTTCCATACTTCGTTTGGTATTTGCTATTGAAAAACCTTGACATGGGAACCCTCCAATAATTACATCTGGATTATCGGGAATATCTTTACTTGAAATCATTGTTATATCCCCATAAACAATATGTGGACCAATATTTTTTTTGTATGTTTCGATTGCTTCAGGAATAATATCATTTGCCCATATTATTTCAAAACCAGCATTGATAAATCCTAAGTCCATTCCACCTGCACCTGAAAATAAGGAAACAACCTTATATTTCCCATTAGTATGTTTTATTTCAAATTTTTCATTTTCATCTTTGACTAATTCTAAAATGTCTCCAATATCACAATTTAAGACAGAGCAAATTTTTGATAAAACTTCCGTACTTACCATTTCTTCTTTACCAAATTTTGCTAATGTACTGCTACTAATTTTTGCTAAATGTCGTAAATCCGTTTTAGATAATTTTTTGTCAATTAACAATTTCCAAAGTTTATCATAATTCGCTTTCATAAAATCTCCTTCTCTTATAAGATTTACTTTAACATAAAAGTATGCAACGAACAAAATGTTTATAATTGCAAATATAATATTTGATGCATAAATAACTAAAATAAATTCAATTTCTTAGAATATGGATTTTTGTCTATATTAAAAATTAGCAATATTTGTACTTTTTGTATGAAAAAGTTTAACCACAATCTTGGTCAAAATTTATTAGAGTTGTTGTATTCTAAACTAAAAGTTAATTCAAAAATTGTTTGCGAAAATTTAAATATAACTTCTGCGACTGCAAATGGGCTTTTAAAAACATTTGTAGACATTGGAATTTTAGAAGAAAAAACAGGTTTTAACAGAAATCGTTTTTATGTTTTTGAAGATTATATCAAAATTTTCAAGTAATAAATAATCAGAATTCGCAAATTTTTTGTAAATATAACAAAAGAGCCATTTAAGTGGCTCTTTTTACAAAAAAAATACCCTGGATGCGATTGTCTTGAGTCGCTCGCGTTTAACGGGTCTACGGACTTTCTTTTTAGAAGCGATGCTTCTTCCAAAGAAAGCTCCTTCGCCCTCAGCTCGCTCATGCTCGAACGTAGTAGGCGTTCGAATCTTGTTCCAAAGCAAATAAAAAAAGATGAGGTAAACCCATCTTTTTTTATTTACCCTGGATGCGATTCGAACGCATGACCTACCGCTTAGAAGGCGGTTGCTCTATCCAGCTGAGCTACCAAGGCATATTTTTTAAATTATTCAATTTTGATATTTCGTTGGTTTTCACCAACGGGTTAGCTGAATTAGTTTACTTTGTACTAACAAAATCTAACCGTACAACTATATTATCATATAAAATTTTCCCTGCAAGTATTTATTTGAAATAAATAAATCATTTATTTAATTTATTAATAGTTTTTCAAATTTGTTATATAATCATTATATGAAAAAATTACTAACATTAATCCTTATAACATTGAGTTTGTGCAGTTCTGTTAATTCTGCGTTTGCGACAGAAAAGAAAAGCTTTAAATTTATTAAACCTAAAACTGAAAAAGGATACGTTTCTTCTCTGTATTCTGTAACAAAATTCTTTTGTGAATATGAGTATGCGGCAAATAATTACAACCATAACACTTTTTTAAACTTATATACAGAAGATTATCTTAGTGCTGATGGGTTTAATTATAATGTTATGAGCCGTCTTGTTAAAGATACATGGAAAACTTATCCAGGGATAAAATATCGTGTAAAAGTTAACAGCGTTAATTTCTATAAAAATCTTGCAATTGCTGATGTAACAGAAACTGCTAAGGGATATGCAAAGGTAGAAAATGAAAATGTTGGTGAATTTGTTAGTTCAATGCAATCAATATATTACCTAAAACCAAACGGTAACAGTTGGGTTATTACTGGTGATTATACAATTAAAGAAAATATTATATTGTCTTGGGGTGATGCAAAACAAGCCAAAATAAGTTTAGAAGTCCCAAACCAGCTTCAAGCAGGGCAAGAATATACTGCAACTCTTAGTGTTGCTCAACCTTCTGGGGTTATTTCAATAGGTTCTATAACTGCTGACAAAATTACTTATCCTCAAAATCCGTCAAAAGAAATTTATCGCAAATTCTCCTTAGATGGCAAACTAGAGAGAATAATGAAAACAAATACCGAAAATACAAATGAATATGTTGTTGCAACAGTTGGGTTTACAAGACCAAAAGTCGATGATAACCAAAATTTAGATATAAATCTTACAGGTTATGCTTGTTTAATGGAAAGGATTAATGTTATACCTGTTAATAAATTTATAGAGGAAAAAGATGTCCAAACAAAGTAATGCATATAAATTTGTCTATTTTGTTATATCTGTATTTTTCTTAATAGTGTTCAATCTATATACATCAACTTACTTGTCTGCAATATCACAGGATACAATATTGTTTTTACCTGGTTTGAAGTTGAATTATATGGAAAACACAGGTGCGGCATTTTCAATTTTGCAAGATTATAAAATTGTATTAATAATATTTGCAGTTGCGGCTATAATTGGTATATTTTGTTATTTAGTCAAAAATCTCAAAGAATTAACTATGATGAATGTATTTATGATTTCATTGTTGTTATCAGGAATCGCTTGTAATTTATTTGAGCGTATAGCATTTGGGTTTGTAAGAGATTATTTTGAACTTAGTTTTATTAATTTTCCTGTATTTAATATCTCAGATATTTTTATTAATGTCAGTGTTATTGTTATAATGTTTATGTTATTCAGAAATTACTCAAAGAAATAATATTACAATGGACAATAATTCAAAATTTATAATAGATTATAATGATGAAGGTAAAAGGCTTGATGCTTATCTGTCGGAAATGCTTGTTGATATTTCTCGCTCAAAGATTCAATCTGCGATAAAAAAAGGTGAAATTTTAGTAAATTCTAAAACGGTAAAACCTTCGTATCAATTAAGGGAAAATGATGTTGTTGAGTGTGGTAATTTTGAGGCTGAACTTCATAATATCCCGCCACAAAATATTCCTCTAGATATAATTTATGAAGATGAAAATATGCTCGTTGTAAACAAACCTTCCGGCATGTTGACTCACCCTACGACAACTGAAAAAGAAAATACTTTAGTAAATGCTTTGAAATATAGGTATGGAGAAAATCTTTCTGATATTAATGGAGAATTCCGTAGAGGAATTTTACATAGGCTTGATAGAAATACCTCGGGGCTTTTGATGGTTGCTAAGAATAATCAAGCACACGAGTTTTTGGCTAATCAAATAAAAGAAAAAACTGCAATTCGTAAATATTTAGCAGTTGTTAGAGGTGTGATTACCGAAGATAAAGTCTTAAATTTTCCAATAGGACGTCACAAAACAAAACCTCAAAAAATGGACGTAATTTTTGATGAAAAAGGAAAATCAAGTATCACAGAGATGCGAGTATTAGAAAATTTTACTGATGCAACTCTAGTTGAATTAACTCTTAGGACAGGAAGAACTCATCAGATTAGGGTTCATATGAGCCATATCGGACACCCTGTGTATAATGATACTTTGTATGGGTTTGGGAAGATGAGGATTCAAACCGAAGAACAGGTGCTTGAGGCATATAAGTTGAAGTTTACAAAACCATTTGGTAATGAGATAATTGAGCTAGAAATTCCAATGGATAAAAAGTTGATAAAGGTTTTGGATTATTTAAAACAAAACGAACTTAAGGAGAAATAGAATGAATAAGAGAATGTTTTTATATATAGTTTTGAATATAGTGATTTTTGCAGAGTTTGGATATTTAGGTTATACAAACTTTATGGGGTTGTTGGCACATAATCCAAATATGAGTCATACCGAATTGTTTTATGTAATATTTACAGTTTCGACATTAAGTATGGTGGTTGGTATTTATTTGATGACGTTTTTGAACTTGAAAAAAGAAAAACAACTTGTTGAATACAAAAGAGAATTGGAAAGACGAGGAGTGGATAGAGATGAAAGTTCTTCAAAGGTAAAAGTTCTTGAATCAAAGATTGTTGTATTAGAAAAAGCTCTTCAAGAAGCAATAAAAAAACAAGGGTAATTGTTGCCCCAAAAATATATTTAATCGTTACTGTCAAAAATAGGATAGGTGTGCATTATGGGTACTTTATTAGAAGAAATAGTAAATCAATATATTGATTTGCAAGAGGTTGAAGCAGTTGCTATAGGAGGTTCAACGACTGTAAAAACTTCTGATAAGAATTCAGATATTGATATTTATATTTTTTCAAAAACTAATGTTTCTATAGAAGTCAGAGAAAATATTATAAAATCAATTTCTTCTAAATATGAATCAGGTTGTGAGTATTTTGGTGCAGGTGATGAGTATTTGGTTGATAAGCTAAATAAACAATTAGATGTGATGTATTGGAATGTTGATTGGTTTGAAAGTGTTGTTGATAATGCTTGGGTAAAATGCTATCCTCAAAACGGTTATACTACTTGTTTTTTATATACTCTAAAAAACTTTAATATAATCTATGATAAAAATAATTGGTTACGGAATTTGCAAAAAGTAATAGATACTTCGTATCCCAAAGCTTTGAAAGAAAATATTATTAAACGCAATTTGATGCTAATGAAGGACAAACCTTTTGCTTCTTATTATGAACAAATCAAAAAGGCTATTGAACGAAAAGATGTTGTTAGTATAAATCATAGAATATCTGCATTTGTAGCAAGTTATTTCGATATAATATTTGCGTTGAACGAGCAATTACACCCAGGAGAAAAACGTTTGATACAATTTACAAAAAATAATTGTAAAATACTCCCTAAGAAATTTGAAACAAATTTATCAAGATTATTTGCACAACCTAATAAAGCAACTTTAAGCATATTAGATTCTATTGTCGGTGAATTAAAAATCTTGATAGAAAGTTTGTAAGATTATATCAAGGTATTATAAATTTTATTAGACTGTTTGATAGATATATAGAATATCTTTATAATTTTCAATTAAATCAGTTGCAAAAATATAATTTTTTGTATATAATTTGAGAGTTGCTATTGATATTGGCAATTTTGACAATTAAATACGGCATGTGGTTATGTT
>CAKUVB010000046.1 GCA_934693215.1 uncultured Candidatus Melainabacteria bacterium | reverse complement strand
TTTAGCCAAAACATCATTAATTGTAGAACTGCTAGTAATTCCGCTAAGTGCTGAACCATTAACTTTAAAATCTGTTACACCCAACTGAGCCAACGTAGTCGAACCTGTCGCAGTATGAATTGTGGTTGTACCTGCTATCGGAGTGATACTTACACTATCTTTATTCATCAAACCTTTGATAAGATTACCTGACAAGGTTGTGCTTGAGTTTGATTTTAGAGTAATTTTACCATCAGAAATAGTTGCCTCTGATAAACCGTATGTAGATTTAAGTTTAGCCAAAACATCATTAATCGTAGAATTGCTAGTAATTCCACTAAGTGCTGAACCATTAACCGTAAAATCTGTTATTCCCAACTCAGACATCTTGGTCGAACCTGTTGCAGTGTGAGTTGATGAATCACCTACAGTCGGAATGATTGTTACAAAATCTTGACCCATCAAGCCTTTGATTAGATTACCTGACAAGGTTGTGACTGTAGTTGATTTGAGTGTAATTTTACCATCAGAAATAGTTGCTTCTGATAAACCATACGTCAATTTTAATTTAGCCAAAACATCATTAACTGTAGAACGGCTTGTAATTCCGCTAAGTACTGAATCATTAACCGTAAAATCTGTTATTCCCAATTCTGACATTTTGGTCGAACCTGTCGCAGTGTGAGTTGTAGTGGTTGTGCCACCAGTACTAGTTGTTGTTGGGGTGAGAGATATAGAATCTGAGCCAAAGAACTTGTTAATCACATCACCTGAAACTGTATGAGCAGATGATGAGGTCAATGTCATTTTACCGTCTTTAATTGAACCATCTATTCCATATTGAGATTTCAATGCAGATAATACTTGACCAACTGTAGAAGATGAAGACAATCCTGTGATATTTTTACCATCAACCATGAGTGTTGGCGACAAACCTAAATCAGACATTTTGGTCGAACCAGTCGCAGTATTAGTTGTGGTTGCAGTTGTTGTAGAAGCCGTACCTGTAGGGATACTTCCGCCAAACAATTTTGACATGTCATAAACAGGATTTTGAAATGTTAGTCCATTTGATGTTGTTGTACTAGGTTTTTTAAACTCTAAATCACTGGCACCGGAAACTGTCAATTTGCCATCAGTAAATGTTGCAGTACAACCAGCAGTATTATTCAAGAAATCTAAAACATCTTGTATCGTTGTATTATTTGAGGTTGCAAATGTATATTCTTTGCCATTATTAATAAGTTTTATATCTTCTAAAGAAATAGCTAAACCCTTATTGGTTAATTCACCAAACGTAGTTGAAGTTGTAGCAACCGTAGGAGTAGTCGTACCGAATGATATAATATCATTTGATTGTTCATTAGAATAAAGAAGTCCATGAAGAGAATATCCTGTTTGAAATTTTAATGTAAGAGTACCATCAGCTAATGAATATGTATAATTTGGATCAAAGGGACTAGAACTCTCAACAAGATATGGTTCATAAAAATCTATAACTTTTTGTATTGTTGTATTTGAATCTATAGATAAAGTAGCAACTTTTTCATACCATATTTTAGTATTAGTATTTTGATTTTCTAATGGTTTTAATGGGTTTCCAGAAGTTCCAGAGCCATTTATATTATCAGGTAATGGAGCAATAGTTCCTGAAGAACGTTGTTCACACACATACATTTCAGAGCCTTGATATTTAGAATCAATATCTACAAGTTTTGTATCAGTAGAATATCCTTTGGCTGCGGTTTTCACAACATCACCTGAATATGTTTTGCCTGATGTTGTAGTTGTCGTAGTATATGTCAAAAAATTACCAATTACCGAACCTGCAGAGCTTGTAGTATATGTCAACTTATTACCTGTTACTGAACCTGCAGAGCCTGTAGTCGTTGTTGTATATGTGATTTTGTTACCGGTATAACTGCCTATAGAAGAATGAGTAACTTGATATGTAACTTTTGGACCTTCAGCACTATATGTCCTATCGTCACCACCAAATAGTTTGTTTACCAATTCACTACTACCATAGAAAGACCATTTTTTATCGTCTTTTATTCGGAATACTCCATCAACCAAATCGACTTCATCAAAACCAAATTCCTTAAGCTTGTCTATAACAGTTTGAATTGTATCTGTTTCAGCAAACATTATAGTCCTAGAAAATGGCATTGCACCACGAAAATCAACAAAGCTAAATGCCTGTTCCCCACCCTTGCCCATAAGCTCTTTGATTGTGGTAGAAGTAGTAGCAGTTACAGTCACACCATCGCTTTTTTTATAATGAGCTTTTTGTGTACCTTTTATTTCATAAGCAACTGTTGAAACATCTTGTTTTTCAAATCCCAATTTATCCAACAATGTGCCTATGATACTAACATTCGATTCGATAGTCAACTTGCCATCAACAAGAGTTGCCGAAGTTGTTGTATCGTGAGTAGTATCCATGTTCAAATTATTAACATAATTAACTATATCGCCCAATGTCGTACTATCAGCATCAAATGTTTTGGTATAACTACCAACATTAAAAGTATAACTGCCACTTCCAATCTTGTTGCCCGAAGTATCCAAAACTTCTGACAACTTAGTGGTTTCTGTTACTGCATGAATATTTCCCAATTCATCTTTGTATTGCATAGCTTCTGTCATAAAACCGGAAGTTACCATTGTACCACCAGCTATACCGGAACCTGTTTGGGTATTGCCTATATATTTGAGTGGGTCATATTCTACATAGCTGACAGAACTGCCTTCCATCGTGATACCGGTAACTGTTTCTTTTGTACCAATACCCAACTCTGTTGGCAAACTTCCTGTTACATATCCGCCTGTAATAGATATAACACCATTATTTATACTAGCATACGTAATACCGCTCGTGCCGTTTGCAGTATTCAAGCTATCATTGACAACCTTCAACCAATCACCAATAGTTTTGCCACTATTTGTACCATTGGTTGATGATGCTTTTACCACTGTACCATCATTCTTATAAATTGCATAATCTCGTTTGTCTGCACCAATTCCCAACTGTTCAAAAGTAGTACCTGTATCCGCAGATTTTTTGCCGTCTGAATAATATATAGGATTGTTACTGGAAACAACCGTATGTACACCGTCAGAATTAAAGCCCAACTTGTCTACTAAACTGCCCGAAATCTCAACACCATTAATTGATATTGTATTATCATCATTAATAGTCATTGTACCGCCAGCAGTCTGAATCACATTCTTTATATCTGACAACTTAGTATTAGTATTATAAGTTTTGTTTGTACCATTAACTTTTAAATCATAACTGTTTGTATCTCCAACAATACTACCAATAGTAGAATCCCAAGCTATATCACCTTTTGTATCTGTATACAACGCACTTGAGCTTGTTGACTTAGTAGAAGTTGTTACCTTCAAATCTCCGCTTGTAATCGTCGTTTTGTAGCTTGTTTCAACAAGTCCTAACGCATCAACAAGTGTACCCTCAAGATGTACACCATCTATGACGATATATCCTTCACTATTTATTGATGCTGTACCACCTGCCGCAACAATATCCGCAAAAATATCATCTAGGCTAGCATCTGCACCATAAAAATTTGTTGCACCACCATTGATAGAAAGTGTTTTGTTAGGAAATGCTGCCGGAGCTCGTCTAACAGCTCTTGCACCAGATGTTGAAGCAGATGCAACCAAGCCCAAATTGCCTAATGTTGTATCACCTGTAGCAACATTTGAAGTGCCTGATATCATTACTGCATCTACTGTTGTAAATTTTGTTCCTGTTGCAAGTTCATCAAAGCCCAATGCCCCTACAACAGTACCGCTCATTGTTACACCCTCAATGCTGATTGTATTATCATCATTGATAGTGAACTTGCCACCTGCACCCTCTATCTGTGTTTTTATATCTTGCAACGTAGAATCTTTTGTATAAGTTGTTGATGCACCGTCACCAACCTTCAAGGTATAATTTGAGGTAGTTCCTGTTATATCACCCAACTTTGTACTCAATTCTATATTATGTTCTACTGTTGATTCTGTATTACCACCACTAGAAGTTGAACCTGTAACGGCAGTTAATTTACCTGAAGTTACACTTGTACCTTGTGTAGTAGCATCTAACCCCAACAATGAAGGTAAACTACCTCCCAATGTTACACCCTCTATCGTAACATTACCGTCTTTAAACGTAACTTTACCGCCTGCATTCTTGATATCGTTGAAAACAGTTTCTAAGGTTGTATCTTTGCCATAAGTCTTAGCAGTTCCACCATCAATTGTAAGTGTACTATCTCCTGTAGCTCCCAATTTTTCAAGTTGAGTATTCAAGCTTGCATTCTCGGTAAAGCTTGTAGATAGTTGAGTCATTCCCAAAGCATCTGCCAAACTGCCTTCTATATACCCATCTTTGATTGTTATTTGATGAGTCTTTTCATCGAATTTTGCATCAAGTCCAGAATTCTTTAATGCGTTCACAAACTCATTAACTGTTTGACCTTCAACATTACTAATCTCTGTAGTCAAGGCTGTACCATCTGACTTGTAGGCAGTATATTTCTTATCACTGCTTATTCCCAACTCAGAAAGTTTTGTATTACCATCTGCCTTCAAGGTTGCCTGATGTACAGAACTGGAAATTGTTGTTCCACCCTTTGTAGGGTCCAAATTCAACACATCTAGCAATGTTCCGCTAATTTCATTTCCATGTGTATCAATAGTAATAATTCCTCTACTATCAACACTCATATCAACTCCGGCATTCTTTAAGATGTTCTTGATATCACCCAAAGTCTTATCATTCGAGATTGTGTTGTTTGTACCTCCGGCAACAAGTGTAGTATCTCCAGTAATACCCAATGCCGAAAGTTTTGTATTCAAATCCGCTACACGAACCTCAATATATGACAACGCACCACTCTCTGAAACCGTACGTTTTTGAGATTCGATAAGATTCAACACGTCTATAAGGTTTGTTCCACCTTCAACCTTATCCAACGTTGCACCTTTTATCGTAATATGTCCTTTAGCATCAACTGTTGCATCATCTGCACCTACAGCAGATGATTTTAAATAATCCAAAAATTCGCCCAACGTATTCATCTGAACAGCTGTACCACCGTCTTTTTGAATTGTATAATCGTTTCCGTTTTTAGTGATAGTGTGTTTAACACCTTCGATATTTATATCGCCACCATTTAAACCTAGTTTATAAAACTCTGTATTGCGATTTGCATATACAACCGAACCTGAAACTGCACCTGACACATTATTATTTGCAAGCCTCAATGCGTTCTTAAGGTTTGTAGCTCCTTCATCTATTTTATCCAAGTCCATTCCTATGGTGAATGTACCCTTGTTTTCATCAAATTTTGCATCAACTCCAACATTCTTAAACTTGTCTATCAAATTTTGTAACGTATCTTCTGTTGTAACATTGAAAGATTGAGAATTTACAGTAATAGTACCATTCTTACCTCCCAATGTGCCAAATGTTGTATTCAAATCAGCAGTCTTAACCTCTATTTGAGAGTATCCGCTAGTTGCCTTTGTTGCAGTCGCCAATGAATCCACCGCCACATCATAGCTTTGACGTGCAGCCTCTGTTGTTGCAGTTGCCGTTGCAATACTAGAATTAGACGACAATGCCAAGTTCTGCATGAACAAGTCCATTGATGCGATACCGTACTGCGAATCTGTTATTTTTTGTAAACAAGTCTGAAAACTCGAAAAATACGATTTGATATTGTTAACAATGCTTAAAAGATTTTCCTTCTCAGCCTTTTGTTGTTCAAGACTCGTAATTGTCTGTTGTTTTACCGATACTAACGCATCAACCCATGAGCTTGTATCCAAACCCGATGCCGATAATCCGCTGAAAGAGATAGTGCCTGCCATTATGCCACCTCTCTTTGTGCTACGCACGTAGATATGTTACGATTGGATTGTTTTTGCCACAATTTATTTTGTATTTGGTTACGGTCAGTTTCCGGTTTGGTTTCTTGTGCCTTGTGGTGTTTAGCACTACTAAACATCACCACCAAACCATTCTGGTCATTGTGCATTGTTTTAGTAATGTTACGGTTATCTGTCATTGCGAGAAAATCGTCAGATTTTCGTGGCAATCCAGTCAAAACTCCCATTCCCCGACCGAGGAACTGGATTGCTTCACTTCGTTCGCAATGACAATTCATTGCGTCATTCAGAGCCGACAAGCAAAGAATTTCTTGCAAATCCTTATTACAAACATACACACTACAATACCCCCTATTGTTTTCACATAGGGTAATCATATCCTTACATTCTGTTGTTCCGTGGTCGCAAATGCAACCTAAGGTACGCCTATCCAAAATCGTACGCTCCGTAAATGATATCATCCTGATAGTTGCAAACTATATATACATTATATAGTATTCTTCAATCTTTTTCAATCCATGAATTATATAGTTATTATATTTTGTTACATTATTAACACATTTAGTCCAAACTTATTTACATCTATCCTAACGCATTATTCATTCAAAGAATGTGTAATATAAGCAGGGCCTTTAAGAACTAACAAAAGTTGTGCACCTGATGCAACTGTCACATGTTCACCCATTTTACGAGTAGGACCCGGAGTCCACTGCAAAACTCCCAAATAATGTCTTGCAATACCTTTATGATAATGAGGTGTTGTATCATATTTTTCAGGTGCAGTCATTTCTCCACCTATCAAACAACCATTACTTGTATAAATATACGCATAAATAGGGTTTTCATACCCATCTTCAAAACGTAGTTTTGTTATTCTTACAACCATTGAAGCATTTGTTCCAACAATCGGCTCATTTTTCTTTTCTATACGTCCAAAAAACATTGTTCCTTTTGGTATTACATTTGACTCAAAAAGAAAAATATCATTTGTCGAGATAAAACGTAGAGGAGTTTTTTCATCAGATGCCAATGTTGAAAATTCTTGCATTGATATAACGGGTATAAACGTTCCTGAAGGTAACTCAACTCCATTATAATCTCTCAAATCAGGATCAGCACAAACAGACTGAAAAACACCTAATATAATTATGAAAATTAGTAATAATATTTTCTTCATATCCATAATTATATATTAATTGTTATTTAAAAAAATCAAGTATAAAAGGGAAATTGTTAAAAGTTGATAAATCGTCATTGTGAGTCACGAAGTGAAGTTGCAATCCATAATACAATCCATATGTCATTCCGTAGACTAATTGTAATGTTTGTAAGTTAAATCCGTCATTGCGAAAAATCTTTGATTTTGAAGCAATCCAGTAATTAATTCTTTAAGTCGTTTTGAATTTACTTTATGTATGTTAAAAAAACTGGATTACTTCGCTATCGCTCGTAATGACGTGAAAAATAATCGTCATTGACAGACTCTGAATCAAGTTCAGAGTGACGAGAAACATATCATTCAGTCATTCCGTACTTGATACGGAATGACTATGTCATATTGAGCGAAAACGAAATATCTCTAACGAGATTTGTATGAGATTCTTCGCCTACGGCTCTGAATGACGGGAAAAATGTTTTAAATTATTCAAAATCATAGATTTTTCGCAATGACAATTTCTAATTAATAAAACCTTTTATTTAAAAGGTTTTATTAACTCATCACTATCCATAAAATACGTTTTACAAATTGTCCTACATACATTGCAATCACAGCAAAAAACATATCATAAAACATTTTCATACCACTCATTGTTAGCACCCAACCAAAAATTGAGGTAGAAGATTCGTGTTTGAGTGTTGCTATAAATATCATTCCTAAACTACCGATTAAATGTATAACAATAACACCAACAAAAACAGATTTTAAAATATTTACAAATGAATAATTTCCTTTAACAATAGAACCTGCAAAGAACAAAGCCGGAATATATCCTAAAATATAATAAAAACCATATTGGAATATATATTTCCAACCACCACCCAAAGCAAATATAGGATATCCAACCAATCCCAAAACAATATATGCCGTAATCGTAAGCATAGCATATTTTCTATCCAACAAGCTCAAAATAAAAAATATTACAGGGATTTGCGGAATATATTTATAATGTTTTAAAAATCCATGCCAGTTCGTGCCATTATCTGTAAAATATTTACTCCAATGTGTAAATATATCAGCAGGAATAATAGGGTGTGTAAAACTAAACTGTGTAAAAGTTGAAATAATAATAAGTAAAACACAACAAGCCATAAGAACAAGAGTTCCCAAAGTAAACTTTGCAGCCTCGCCTTTGTTTACGAATTTATTTAATTGTGCTTCTATTCTTTTTGTCATTTTATTATTAAACGATTTTCTATATCTTGCTTATTTTTTGCAAATAATTCTTTGAAACTATCTGAGAAAATATTATCAGACCACATTATAAAAGCATCTTCTCCGTTATCTTGATAATATCCTTTTCTTGTTCCTAATGATTTCATTCCATACTTAGAATACAAACCAATTGCAGGCTTATTACTTGCTCTAACTTCAAGTGTTATGTATTTTATAAAATTATTATAACAATCCTCTATAATTTTAGCAATAAGAGATTCGGCAATACCTTTTCTACGATAATCTTCTCTTACCGCAATAGTTGTAATATGAGTTTCGTCTACTATATTCCAAACTCCAATATACCCAATAAGTTCATCTTGTAAGTTTTTTACGGCATAATATTTAGCGATTTTATTATTTATTTCTGCAACAAAAGAATCTCTAGACCAATGATGAGGTCCATAAGCAGTAGCTTCTATTTGCATTAGAGCGTCTAAATCTTCCAGTCTTAGAATATCAAATTTTATTTCTAGTTTACTCAAAATCTTCTTCCAATTCTTCTCCAGGTTCGTAAATTCTGTCCCCGTCCTCTAGCATTATCATTAATGATAATCTTAATTGTTTTTTATAATTCTCAAGAGCCTTCTCTCTTGTTTTGGCACAAAATACAAAACTGGGAATTTCTTTTATTTCTATGTAATGATAAGGATTTCCATTAAAATCTAAATCTTCACCTTCAACCAATGTCCAATCAAGATTCATATAATAATCTAAATCTTTAGTCATCTAATGAACTCCCGTTAAGGGGTTGTTTTAGCATAAGTCCTTCGCCACCTATAGTTTCTACTAATTGTCCGTTCATTAAAAGATAAACAGGTTTTGAAGTATTATAATTGACTGTTTTTATCAGCTGATACATTCTTTTGTACAAGCTATCAGCTCCACCACCATTACCAAAAGAATCAGAAAGATTTACCGAAACTCTATCTGCAGTTTCTCTTACAAACAAAACTTTTGTTGGCGGAATTTCAGAATACACACCTTTACTTCTTTCATATTTGGTTGGACCTGCAACAAGGGTTTTTACTGCATATTCTATATCTGACATCTCAGTATTATTAGTGCGTAAAACAGTTCTATATACATCTTTTCCGTCAGTATGTTCAATAAAAAACACCTTAACTTTTTTATCTTCTTTTTTTACAACAGGAACTTGTTGAATGATATCTTCAGGCGTTATTTGTTCTTGAATACGAGCCTGATTTTTGTATTTGTCAAAAAAAGTTATATGTGGCATTTGTAGGTTTGAAAAATTACCATTCACATATAATAAATATCCATAAACACCAATAAGCGAAACAAGGACACCTAGTCCCAGATTTCTAAAATTATTGTTTTTCTTCTTCCGTCTGCCCATCACAAGACCTCTTTACTACAATAATACCATTAACATAAATTTTGTTTTCTATAACTTTAACATCACTTACAGACATTGTTGTTTCTGTACCTTTGAATATATCAAGCGGAATATCAAAAGGATTCATAGAGTTTATCATATCAAGAAACTTGCTCATATCAATATTACGTAAGCTTTCTGATTGTACATTTTCTAGAACAATTTTTCCATTTTCTATATTCAATTTACCTGAGAATGTTAGTTTTATTGACTTGTCACCCAATAACAAAGGTGCTTTTAGATGTGTTATAAGGTACAATTTACTATTTTTAATCCTAAAACTAATATTATCAACTTTGAAGAACGAAACCCCACCAAAATTCAAATCCATTATTCTTTTTATGTAGCCTAAATTAATAAGAGTCTTATTTAAGTCTTCTTCTGATATTTCTGCATTAAATTTTACAGGGACATCTGTATAAAATACTGCAGGTTTTTTGTTGTAATCAATCCAGTTATAATCACAAAGAGTATTCATTTTTAGGTCTGAGATACATATACCTTGAACATTTACATTCTTACCTATAACTTCTGCTGATTTAAACTTGCCTTTCTTTAAATCCATAGCTGAATAAGAATTTATATTCACGTCATACTCACCTTGTGAATGACGTTTTAATAGTTTTATTATCGCAGTTTTTGCTGCTTTTTTCGCTACAAAATTACACCCCATAGCATTTGTTAAACTTCTTGCTATAGGTGATGATAATTCGCTTGGTACAGAGCAACAATATGTGGTTTGTGCCATAGCTATATTTGATAAAAGTAAAATACCTGTTATAAATGCTAAAATTTTTTTCATAATTTCCTCGTTGGTAAATGAATGATTACTTATCCTTTCATTCTAATTTTAGCACAATGAAAAATTTTATTTACAAACATTCGCTATAATGTTAATATGTAATAAAAAAGATGGAGATTAAAAAATGGCAAGATTAGTAAGACCTACATGGGCTATTAGATGTACACAATCAGGTTGCAAAACTTTATTTGAAGTTGCAGAACTTGAACATGGTAAACAACAAGAAGTTGTTTGTCCAAACTGTGGTGAACATTATGTTTATCCAATTTTAGATGATAACGAACATAGAGAAGGTTAATCTATAATAC